>NZ_JANHGP010000017.1:0-28613 GCF_024494585.1 Acinetobacter sp. 5862 | reverse complement strand
TTCATTGATGACTTTATTCTCGATAAAAATCATCTGCTACCACAGAGAATCTATAAATGATAGTGCGTAAGTCCTATAAAAAAAGGTTCAATTACTTTACTGAATATTTAGGGTCTGTTGACACTTACTGTTCATAATTAACCCTATAAAGGTAGCCATAAAAATATACAGGCTATAGCAACAGAACTTTGATAATTTCTTTTGCTTTAGCTTGCATATACATTTGGTTACCAGGATGAAATGTCAATAGACCCTAATCATTTCATAAGTATTATTTATAAATAACAGGCATCTACAGGTTTTTTTACAAATGATAGTCTGTAAGAAAAAAATCACCTTTTTGTTAATTTGCGTGTTCAAGTCGATATTTTTGTAGTATTCTTTCGTGAAGATTGTCAATAAAACCGTACAATTTATCAATAAAAAATCAATTTTACATTTTTGTGGGTTATGAAACATGATAAGCCGATTCAAAAAAAGTGCTGTCTCAAAAACTTCATTTATCGCTTTATTTGGCTTGTTTATTGGATTTCATAGTTCTATTGCATTTGCTCAACCTAAAGCAGGAAGTAGTATCACTAATATTGCAAGTGGTGACTTCTATGATGAGCAAGGTAATTTGCAAGTTATTAATTCAAATGCAGTTATTTTGACTGTTCAACCAATTTACTCTTTAACTTTACAAAGTAATCAACAAAATATCGGGACTATTGGAAGCAAAGTTAACTTCCCGCATGTTTTAACCAACACTGGTAACATTGTAGACGACTATAAATTAAGCCTTACTCAGTTAACGAATGATCAATTTAATTTAGATAATGTAGCCGTTTACATCGATCGGGATCAGAATGGCGAGCCTGATGATAATAATAATTTACTGAATTCAACCACAAGTTTTCGTTTAGAAGCAGGCGAGTTTGCCTCATTAGTTGTCGTTGGAAGTATTCCAACCAACGTAACTGCAAATAACGTTGCTAATTTTAATTTAACAGCTACAAGCCAGCATGATAATGCGATCGCTATGACCGTAAGTGATACAGCAAAAGTTGTTGATGATGCTGTAATTCAAGTGACGAAATCACAGAATATCAGCACAGGTAAAACTGGCACGGAAATTACTTATACCTTAGCTTATTCAAATACGGGCACTGCGGCAGCAAGACTCGTATTGAGAGATATATTAGCTACAGATGTAACATATAAATCGGGTAGTGGTAGTTGGGGGAATGGTTCAGGATCGTTAACGGATGCCGATGATGTTGAGACGGGTGCAAATGCGCCAATAAAATATAAAGTGAGTAATGGGCAAGTAGATGTAGAGCTTGCAAGTGTGGCAGCTTTAAGTAAAGGTACGGTAAGTTTTAAAGTCACTGTGAATGCGAATGCTGCTGAAAAAGTTGCGAATACCGCTGATTATCAACAATATAATGCATCAAATGCTATTCTGAAAAATACGCTAACGAATACTGTAATTTTTAACGTTCAGCAAACCTTAGGTGTTGTACTTAACTATAGTCCAAGTAACGCGAATGATGATGGCGAGCCAAACGGTGGCTTGAATAACTTACAGACCCAAAATAATACTTTTGGGGGTGTAGCAAAAGAAATCCAGTTTGATAATTATGTTTGGAATACAGGACAAGCGACTGATACTTATAATTTAAGCTTCGTTAAAAGTAACGTACCAAGTTGTGCTGTAGTTCGGTTATATCATGCCGATGGTCGTACATTGCTGACAGATACTAATGGCGATGGTGTAATTGATACAGGCGGATTGGCTTACGGCACTTCAAAAAGAATTAAATTAGGAGTTTATTTCCCATCGAATTGTACTTCTACAAGTACAATGGATTTCGACATTACCGCAACTTCCGTAACAGATACTAGTGTAAAAAATAGTACGCGTGATCGATTAGTCAATACAGTTGCTGTGGGCGAAAGCGATTTGTATAACAGCAACAATTCAGGTGTGGGGGTTGGGAATGTTACTGGTTCAGGTGGGCAAGCCTTATTGGTGAAAAACGCTGTAAAAGGTGCAACAGCTGTTTTCCCACTTGTTATTCGAAATAACAGCACGACCTCAAATAATTATAATTTATATGCATCGAGTACAGAGATTGACATTAATAGTATCAATACGACGTTACCAACTGATTGGGTAGTGAAGTTCTATAATGGTGATGCAACATGTCAAACGTTACAGGGAGAAATTACCAGTACTGGCAACATGGCGGCTGGAACAACTAAACAGTATTGCGCCGTTGTCACTGTTCCTGCGAATACGACTTTGACAAGTTTACCTATTTGGTTCGCTATGAAATCACCGATGAATGCTCAAGGTGACAGTATTAAAGATCAAGTTGATGTAGCAGTACGCAAGTTGACTTTAGCAAATGATCAACAAGGGCGGATTAATGTCGGCGGTACGGTTGTATATCTGCATACATTAAAAAATATGGGTACATTTGTTGAAGGTGATACAAGCGGAAAAGTAAGTCTTAGCGTAGTCCCTCAAAACATTAATGATGGTTTTATTTATACTTTGTATTACGATGCCAATAATAATGGTGTATTAGATACTACAGATCCGATCGCTACTGATTTGTCTATAACAGGTGGATTAAACCCTCAAAGTTCAGTTCAGCTAATTTTAAAAGTTCAAGCTCCATTAACTGCAGTAAATGGTATTTCTAGTGCAGCAAATATCGTCGTCTCTGCCACGAATACAATCCAAGGTTTAACACTTACAACAATTCAAAATACAGATTTAACAACAGTTGATCCTACGCAACTTCGTCTGATCAAAGAACAGTCTAAAGATGAAGCATGTGCACTTATGAATGTTGCCACTGCGACCTATGCAAGTAACCCATTGACGATTAAACCAAATCAATGCGTTACCTATCGTTTAACAATTAAAAATGATGGTTCAACACCCGCAGCGAATGTTGTGATTAATGATGTGGTACCTGCTTATAGTATTTTGCGAAATGCATTGCCGCCGTCAGTGAGTAAGGGTTCTGTAGCTGTGAGTGGAGATCAAATATCTGGAAATATTGGAGCACTTGCACCACAGGAGCAAGCAGCGTTGTATTTTTCTATTCAGGTTACACCTTAAGTTAGGCGGATGCTAGAAGATGAATATAATCAATACATTAGAAAATATCCGCAACAGCAAGATCACTTTAGGGATTTTGTTGGTTACTTTGTTGGGAGTGCATCAGTCTAGCTCTGCTGCTGTTCCTACACGCCAAATCATTAGTAATATGGCGATAGGTGAATACAGTGAAGAAGGTTCAACCGTTGTCCAAGTCAGCCGTTCGAATTTAGTTCAAACAACGATTCTTCCAGTTTATTCTGTTAATTTGACGGCAAATAACACTAAAAATGTCGTAGCGGGTCAGACTGTATATTTTAACCATACTTTGACTAACACGGGTAATGAAGTCGACCAGTATACCTTTGCAGTGACAAATAATACTGGAGATAGCTATGACTACAGTAATCTATCTGTATTTTTAGATAAAGATAATGATGGCGTGCCTGATGGCGCAGCGATTACTTCTTATTCTTTAAGTGCGGGCGAGTCAGTTGGTCTTATTGTGGCGGCAAATGTACCAAGTGGTGCAACGGTTAGTCAAAATGGATCATTAACATTAACTGTAAATTCTTTAAATAGTGCATCTGGAACAAAGACCAATGTCGATACAGCAACTGTTACGAATCAGTCTGCTTTAGTTGTTCGTAAAAAGTTTTCTCAAACAAGCGTGGCAAATGGAGACGTTGTTACCGTTCGTTTAGATTATCAAAATTTAGGTAGTACAGCGACAGGCTCTGTAACTTTAACAGATACACTCAATTCAAGTTTGGTTTATCAACTAAATGCTGGTGAGAATTGGAACGGTACAACTGTAAATCCAAGTACTGGGAGTAACGATCCAGCAGGAATCAATTACAGTGTGACATCAAATACTGTAACTGCAGTCATTAGCTCAGTACCAGCAAATACAACTGGCTATATTGAATTTAAAGTTAAAGTAAATAAAACAACTGCTGGACCAATTAATAATACCGTTAATTTTGGGTATGATCATGATAATAATACAACAACAGCAAATATATCTGATCTCAGTAACATAGCTGTACTTAATGTTGCTTCAATTTATGATGTCAAAATTAATGGTAGTGCAACTGATGTAAACAATAGTGCTACGGTTGTTGCTTCTGCTGCGGCTCAAGGTGGGGAGCTTAGCTTTAATAACTATGTTTGGAATAATGGTAATAATACTGATGTATTTAATGTAACAATGACAGGTAGTACATTTCCGACAGGTAGCCAAATTGAATTTTATCGTGCAGATGGCGTAACCCCATTATTAGATAGCAATGGAGATGGTATTCCTGATACAGGTTTATTATCCGCAGGCGTAAATTTACCAATCGTTGTTAAAGTACGTTTACCTAGTAGTTATGCTGTAACGACTGATACGACATTCGAAGTTTCACCTCAAGCTCAGTCTTTAGGTGATATTAGCAAAACGAGTTTGATTAAAGATCAGGGTAATTTACTTGCCACAACGGTAGCACGTTTAGTTGATTTGACGAATAGTCCTGAAAACAATGGTTTGGGTAATGGGAATGTTAATAATGCTGGTAATCCGTGGAAAACCGTGATTGCGGCAACAAGTACCAATCCTGTTGCCGGTGGGCAAGCAATATTTCCATTAAAAATCAGTCATACAGGAGTAGGTGCAGAATATTTGCTCAGTGCCAATGCCAGCAGTGATTTTAGCAGCATGACTTTACCCGCTGGTGTTAATCGTGTGCGTTTTTATACGTCAAGCAATGGAACAGATTGTAGTGGGTTGGGTAATGAAATTGGTAAGACGATTTATTTAAATAATGCGGAAACCCAACTGGTCTGTGCGGTTGTTGAAGTGGATCAATTGAACAGTAGTGTAACTACACCGATCTATTTCCGCGTTCTTTCTACAAGTTTTGTAAGTGGTAATAATAGTAGTAATCCGAGCCAAGATATTATTATGGATGCGATTACTATTCAAAGTGTCAATTCTGTGGCTGAAATAGAATTCACGCCAAATTCTCGTGGACAAGTCTCGCCATTAGGCACCGTCATTTATAGTCATCTTTTAACCAATAATACTGATGTTGATTATACAGGGAACTATAGTTTTCTTTCGAATAACGATCAGGTTGAGTTTAACAGCACTCTTTTCTATGACGTAAATGGAAATGGTGTTTTTGATGCTGGGGATTTGGTGATGAGAAGTTTAGCTGACTTGCCGGGTGGAAAATTAGCAGCACATACACAAGTCAAATTATTGCTTCAGGTTAAAAATCTTGTAGCAAATAATATTGCCCAAGCGAATACCACCACGATTAATTTAACGAATAATGCCAATGGTCAAGTTTTGTCATCAATTACTGATGTAACTACAGTGAATCAGAGACAATTGAAGTTGAGTAAGTTGCAAGCACGTGATTTTGATTGTAATGGCACAGCTGATGAGTCCTATACAACAAATAGTCTCAATATCGGTAAACAAGCAAATGGCCAAGGTCAATGTGTTTTGTATAAGGTTATTTTAAATAATTCAGGTGCTACTGCTATGAGTACTGCATTTACCTTTAGAGATATGACGCCTGCCTATACAGTTTTATCTCAATCGCCTACCTGCACATCATGTAGTGGTATGACGGCTCCCACAGTTGGTAATGCTGGTACGGTTTCAGGAACACTAAATAGTGTGGCTGCAAATCAAAGTTATGAATTTAACTTTGGGGTACGCTATGTTGGACAATAATCAAAATATACATAAAAAAATATACGAGTTCAGTATGCGATATTGTGTTGCTTTATGGGTACTCATAGCGACTTGTCTGATTAACCAGAGTATTTTTGCTGTTACATTTGATTCAACACCTCCTACAGCTCGTTTTGAAGTTACGGGTACAACACAATCACCGATTGTACGTGGTGGATCAGGAACACAAGTCATTACAGTTCAGAACAAAGGACCTGATAATGCAACAAATACTGTTGCAACAGTAAACGCAAGTTTATCTACAGGTGTAACAATTGCTTCGGTGACCTCATCTGTGGGATCTTGTTCTGGGAGCGGATCTGGACCTTATACGTGTAGTATAGGTTCTGTAGCGAATGCAGGAACCTTTACTTTAAGCATTACCTATAATGTAAGCCTTGCTGCATCTGTTGGAACAGCACAGCAAATAGCAGTGAGTGTAAATAGTAATCAATATAACCCAGGTAGTGGTGCAGGGGAAATGTTGCACAATGCTTGGGGTGCGATTGGTGCTGAAACAACAGCTTCACAATATGGCGCATTTTGGGTTGGACGGACGAGTACCACGGCAACTTGTAATACAAAATCATCTCCTTGTTTCTTAGGTTCTGCCTCAGAAGAAGGTGATGCTTTATTGTCAGCTTGGCCAAAAGATCAGGTCAATCCTACAGGGCAATATTTGAATAGTGCCGCAACAGGTAATAATAACGATACTTATTTTACTAGCGGTACTACAAATCCAACGGTGAGTCAAGTTGTACCGAATATTAGTACCTATGCGTATAAATCATTAGTTTTAGGTCAAGGCAGTAATTTTGTAAATAACCGTCGTGCATGGCAGTTTTCAAGTTATGTTTATATCCCAGCTTCAACCACCAGTGTTTCCCTTTGTGTGGGCACGAGCGGTGCAATGATTGATGATGGTGCTTATATAACGTTAAAGAAATCAACGGATAGTACCCGAACAGTAGTTCAAAGTCCGCGAGATTCTTATGATCGTGCCAATGCTTATGTTGTCACAACCACAGGTTTGAGTAGTGGTTATTATGAATTGGTTTATCGTATGGTTAACCAAAATAATGTGAGTAGTGGTGAGCATGCACCAGGTCAATATGGTGCGGTTGGTATGTCATTCAATGGAGGGGCTTGTACTGATGCAAATTTACAAAATGCCTTAACAGCAGGTTTTCCTGCATATATTAGTATTGTTAACCCGGACTCAGATTTAGCGATTACTAAAACAAATAATACCAGTCTTGCTGTTGGAGGCACATCAACTGATTATATTGTGCGTGTAACAAATAATGGTCCTGATGCTGCTGTAGGTGCGATTTTAAAAGATGCTGCGGTAGCGAGCTTAACTAAAACAGCGATTGCATGTAACACAATTGCAAGTAATAAATGTACTTCTGGTACAACACCAACCATCACCGCGATCGAGTCGGGTTCAGGCTATACTTTACCGACTTTGGCAAATGGTGAGTTTTATGAGTTAAAAATTACAGCTACGGTTGCAAATACAAGTACCCTAACTTCTGTTAGTAATACAGCGACTGTAACAGCACCAGCAAATACAACAGATTCTGTATCAACCAATAATAGTGCAACAGATACGGATAGTATTCGAGCGCGTATTCGAATTGCAAAAATCTCTAATAATGGATTTGGTTCTTTTGATTTTACGGGACTGACCAATTTACAAGATAGCAGTGGTAATAGTGTAACAACGGATACGGTGACTACTACAGCCAGTGGAAGTGCAGTTACATCTAGCAATTCTCTCTATAGTTCAAATTTAAATAATGCAGTTTTGATAAGCGAGACCATTCCTGCCAACTATAATTTAAGTTCTGCCAGTTGTATTGATAGTAATGCAGCGAACTCGGGAAATCCTGCAACAGCATTTGGTACATTGTCATCCGGTCAATTGACGATCCCTGCTGCAAATATTGTGGCGGGTGCAAATATTGTTTGTACATTTACCAATAATCGTAAGAGTGCAACTTTCCGAATTTCAAAAGCTTGGGGAGCCAATAGTATAAGTGGTAATGTTGCTCAGATTGCAGCAACAACTGGTTTGACGAATAATACCAGTGCATTAACGAGTACAGCTCCAACCAATGTGAATGGTTCTAGTGTGACTGTATATGCGGGAGAAACAGTTACTTTGCCTGCAGAAACAATGACTACAGGAAATATCAATAATTATAATACGGTATTGTCTTGTAGTGCTGGAGGCGGGGCAACGGCAAATAGTCTTTCTGGTACAAATGGTCAGAGTAGCAACTCTTTAACTGTTGGTGCTGGTGATGAATCTAAATTAATAACATGTACCTATACCAACACCCGTAAGAGTGCAACGTTGACACTAAGAAAGACATGGACGAATGCCAAACTCAATGATGCAGCGACAGTTAGTGCGACAGGCTTAACTAGCTTAAGCTCAACAGCGGATACCGCAAATGAAACAGATGCAGGCACAGCACAAACTGTTTATGCAGGTGATGTGATTACACTGTCAGAAACGATCACAACAGGTGCAGGAAACTATACAGCTGGCTTAGCATGTACAGGGAATACAACGGCCTTAAGTGGTTCGCAACTGACAGTCAATGCTTTAGATAGCTCAGTGGTATGTACCTATACCAACAGCCGTAAGAGTGCAACACTTACCTTAAGAAAGACATGGACGAATGCTAAGATTGCGGATTCTGTGACGGTTAATAGTGCAGGGTTTATTAATAATGCTTCTGTATCTTCGGTTGTAACAACTTCTGGAAATGACACAGCAACAAGTACTGTTGTGACAGTTTATGCTGGAGAGATTGGAACAATTGTTGAGAATTTTATAGTGGGTAATCCTACGGATTATAATTCATCATTAGCTTGTTCTGGGACAACTGGATTAGTGGGTAATTCACTCACAATAAATGGGGGTGATACAAATATACTTTGTGTCTACACAAATAGTAGAGTGACTCAAGTCATAATCTCTGGAAAAGTGTTTAATGATAATAGTGGTACAACGAATAATATTGCGAATGCTTACAATGGTATTCAAGATAATGGTGAACTTGGAATTGCGAATAGCTTGATCCTTTTGAATGATTGTAGTTCAACTCAGGTTGCTGCAATGAAGACTAATGCTGAGGGTGAATATAGCTTTAGTGTTAATCAGAATTCACTACCAGCATCTTTTTGTATCGTTCAGCAAAATTTACCTGAATATATTTCTGTCAGTGGCACAACGGGCTACACCCGTTCATCAGATACAATTGCTTTAACCAAGACAAGTGCGACAAGCTATACAGCAAATAATTTTGGTGATGTGATTGTTAATGTTGTGTTGCATGAAGATGGCCAACATACAGCTATTGCTGGAGATGTCACCGACTATCCTCACCGTTTAAGCACACAAATTCCAGTTCAACTCACTCAATTATTACAGACTCAGACTCAGCAACCAAATGCTAGCGCTGATCAACCATGGCAAGCATTGGTTTATCGAGATACGAACTGTAATGGTCAGGTAGATATGGGTGAAGTTGTATTTAACCCAACTGCTGCAAGTACTGTTCTATTACAGCCAAGTGTTGATATTTGTTTAGTACAGCGAGTTCATGTACCAACTAATGTTACTGCGGGCGCACAACATATTGGAACTCTTCAAGCAAGTTACCAATTTGCTCTGACAAATCCGGCACAAACGATTTTAGGGCAAACGCTTAAACGTCAGGATGTGACACTTATTGGTAGTGCTGGTTTAACACTGACAAAAAAAGTTCGTGCAGTTGCAAGTTGTCCTTCACCATCTTCCGATACAAACGCATTTGTAACGACTAATCAGGCTGCTAAGCAAGATAATTTAGAGTATGAGATCACCTATAAAAATAACAGTACCAAGAAACTACAGAACGTAAAAGTGAAAGATAGTTTACCAATTGGTACTAATTTTGGCAGTATGAGTTGTAGACTTATACCAAGTGGAAATACTTGTAATACAAACCGTTCCGGTGATTATCTTGAATGGAGCTTGACTGGGTTATTAAATCCATCAGCTTCAGGCACTCTAAGGTTCTGTGTGTCGCAAAAGTAAATTATAGATAAAGTATGCCGAAAATATTATTGATTTGGCATACTTTGTGCTGATAGCTGGTATAGAGTTTTTTAATTGTTTGAACCAGTAGATGTTTTTTTACAAAAAAAGTGTTTTTTTTCAACAAAAATACATAAAAGTATTGTATTTTAGTAATGTTAAAAATTATTTTGAACTTTGTCTATAGAATATGTTCAGAAGTTTAGGATGTTGAGTGTGGAAACAATAAACATGCATTTAAAAGATAATTGGAAAAAAGGTTTACTTGGTGCAGCTAGTTTGGTTTTGGCGGTTAGTGTTTCTGCTGAAACTAAAGTTGCAAAAGATCCTGTATCCGTAGAATTAAAAACCTATCTCATTAGTGTAAGCACAGATGGGAAGCCAGTAGCTAAGTTAGTCAATAAAGTGAAGCCAAATGATGTAATTGAGTATCGTGCAACGTATACAAATAATACATCAGGAAAAATTAAAAACTTAGCTGCGACGTTACCAATACCCGTAGAAACGTTATTTTTGGCGAAATCTGAGCCAGAAAACGCGCAAGCAAGTACAGACGGTACAAATTTTGCCCCGATGCCTTTAAAACGCAAAGAGGGTAATCAAATGGTGAATGTTCCACTGAAAGATTATCGTGCATTACGTTGGACGATCGCAGAACTTCCTGCTGGGAAATCTGTAACGGTATCAGCGCAAACGCGTATTAACAGTGACAAAACCAAAAATTAAACAAACTGACATTGAATATTCAACAGGGGTAAGTTCCGAATGTCAAATCAAACTCAACGTTTAAAGCTAACGCAATTAGCAGCTTCGATTGCATTTGTTGCAGGTGGTGCAGCTTTCCTTCCTTCAGCACACGCAGCAGCTCCTAGTGCGGGCACAAACATTAGTAACATTGCATCTGCAAGCTATACAGATAGCAACGGTTCTAATAAAACTGTGACATCAAACGTAGTTACTACGACTGTATTGCAAGTAGCAAGTTTCACGTTGATCGCTGATCAAACTAAAACTGCTAACGCGAATGGTCAAGTATCTTTATCTCACACATTAACAAATACTGGTAATGGCAGCGATACTTTTAACGTAGCTGTTGTCAATAATGATACACGTGATAACACGACAGATAATTACGATTTCAGTGGTTTAAACGTTTATCTTGATGCCAACAAAGATGGTGTTCCAGATAGCCAAACTCCTGTAACAAGCGTAACTTTAGCAGCAGGCCAATCTGTTAACTTGATCGTGCAAGCAACAACAGCAAGCAACAACGTTACTGCTGGTGATCTTGGTAAGTTAACGGTTTCAGCAATCAGTGGTTTTGATACAAGTGTAACTGCTAAAAACGTAGATACAGTTAAGATTACCAATGGCGCTGTAATTAGTTTATTAAAATCTGCAAGTGTTAGTAATGTGGATGCAACTTCATCAAGCCCTGCAGCACGTGAAGTTGAATATACTTTAGCTTATCAAAATACTGGTAACACGACTGCAACTAACGTTACGATTACAGACGTACTTCCAGCTGGTTTAACTTATGTTACTGGTTCTGCTACTGTAAATGGTACTGCTGTAAGTGATGCAGCTGATGCTGATGGATATAACTTCACTTCAGGAACAGCGACATTAGTTATTCCTGCTGTTGCAGCTAACAGTACTGGTGTATTGAAATTTAAAGTTCAAGTGATTCAAAATACTCCAGCCGGTATCATTACAAACATTGCTGAAGTTGATCCAGATGGTCCAGGTACAGAAGGCAAAACACCTTCGAACCCGAACGATGTAACTGTATTAGGTGTTAAAAAGGGTACTATTAACGATAGTGCGACCGATGCTTTTGCTGATGGACAATCAACAACAACTCCAACACCTGATGTCATTACTAAGTCAACAACTCAAGGTACTCCAGTTACCTTCGGTGTTACTGCGGGTGGTGGTGAGCCAATCGTAATCCATAACACTGGTAATGTTACAGAAGCATTCAACATCACGGTAAACAAAAACTCTTTACCTACTGGTAGCATTGTTGAATTATTCAAAGCTGATGGTGTAACGCCATTAACTGATACGAATGGTGATGGTGTTGTTGATACTGGACCTATTGCAAGTGGTGCAACTTATCAGATTATTTCAAAAGTAACGCTACCTTCTAGCTATTTTACACCTACACCAGCGCCTGTCACACCAATTAACGCAATTTTAACATCTGCACCTGTAACTAATTCGTCAGCTACAGATACTATTAAATTAGTTATTGATCAAGTAGTTGCGTCTACAGTGGATTTGCACAATGGCGATCTAACAGATAGTACTGGAGCTATTGCTGGTGCATCTGGTAAAGATACAGGTCAATTTATTGATACTAAATCAACTAAACCTGGTCAAGCAACTAACTTCCCATTAACTATTGATAATAAAGGTGCAACTGGAGATAACTATAATTTATCTACATCACCGACATTACCAACGGGTTGGACAGTTCAATATTACTTAGCTGACGGTGCAGGTAATCCAACAGGTGCTCCAATCACGAATACGGGTAATATACCAAGTGGCGGTAGTGTTCAACTTGTTGCAGTTGTAACACCTCCTGCAAATGCTCCAGCTGGTGATCAAGAAGTTATCTTTAAAGTGGCTTCGCCTGCTACTGGCTTAACAGATGTAATGTCTGATCGTGTAACAGTCGAAACTAATCGTATCCTTAGCTTGCAAAATGACCGTACTGGTCAAGTTGCACCAGGTGGTACGGTTGTTTACAAGCATACCTTAACCAACAACGGTAACATTGTTGAAGGTGCTGCAGCGAATACATTACCTTTCACATTAACCAACGACCAAGCTGCAAATGGTTGGGTAACAACCTTATATGTGGATTCGAATAACGATGGTATAGCTGATGCCGGTGAATTAGTTACAGGTAGTGATCTTGCAGGGAAAACTGGAAGTATTGCTCGTGGTGCATCTGTTAACTTACTCATCAAAGTTCAAGCTCCAACAAATGCAACTGCTGGAACACCAAGTTCAGTTGTATTGACGATCAAACCAACAGTTGTTGGTGGTCAGTCTGTTGCTGATTTAGTGAATACTGACTTAACGACTGTTACAAGTGGTCAAGTACGTTTAGTGAAAGAGCAATCTTTAGCAAATTGTTCAACAGGTGTTGCTGGTACTTATACTCAAAATGCAGTTTATGCTAAGCCGGGCGAATGTGTGAAGTATAGAATTACTGCAACGAATGAAGGTAATGCTGACGTAACTAATGTTGTGATTAGCGATGCTACACCTGCATATACAACGTTGAAAGTGATTGCAAGTGCATCACCAGTAGCTACAAATGCGACATTGAGTACTTCAACTGCTGCATTAACTGATGGTTCGACAGGTACTATCGCTGCTGAGAAAACACCTCTTGTACCTAATACAAGCGCGGTATTAGAGTTTGTAATCAAAGTAAATAATTAATATTCATTAAGTAATTTCGATTGCTCAAAATGAATTGATTAAATATGTGGGCATTTGCGCAAAGCAGGTGTCCACAACAATAATTTTAAAGTTTTTTCATTTAGACTATTTAGTTGAAGGGTAGAGCGCTGTGCTACAACAGAAGCAAATCCGTGTAAGTCGAAACATGTCTTTCATGTTATCAACGTTGACAGTATCGATACTGTCTGCGCAGTATGGTCACGCCGCGAATATTCCTGAAGTTGGTAGTACAATCCAAAACGTTGCCTACGCAACTTTTACAGCAGCAAATGGTAAAGAACAACAATCAGTTTCTAACACAGTCGATGTTAATGTTTCAGCTTTGTATGCTATTACTTTAACTACCCCACCAGTACTCGATGTCGAACCTAGTGTGCGAGTAATATGGGCCAATACTTTATCGAATAATAGTAATGCACTTGTTAATGTTCAGCTAGAAGCATTAACAATTAATGAATTAAATAATATTAAAATCTACATAGATAGTAACAAAGATGGTCAATTTGATACGAATGATCAACAGTTAACAACTAATATAGCTTTACAGATTGGCCAAAGTGTCAATTTGTGGGTTGTTGCTACCACAAGTTCAAATTTAACAGAAGGTCAGCAATTTAATTTACCAATTAAAGCAACAGTTGTAGAAGATGCAACAGCAATTGCAATCGCTACAGATAGTGCAATTAGCTATGGTGCAAAATTAGTTGCAACTAAAGAAGTACAACAAAAAACTTTTGAGCCTTCTGCAAGTGCAAATTATGACTTAAATTACACGCTCAATATTAGCAATCAAGGTAAGAAGCCAGCTAGACCAACCGATGTCATGGTGGATGGTCAAACACAAAAAATGGTTTTGTTGGTTGATGATTTACCACCTAATACAACATTTAAATCTGCTTTAGTAAAAAATACTCAAGCAAAAATTTTATACAAGCTTGCCAATAATAGTTATAGCACTATTGCTCCAAGTGACATTACACAGATCAACCAGCTTGTTGTCGGTTTTCCACAAATTGCTGCAAATACATCTGAGCAAGTTGATCTTGTTGTTAGTATGAACCGCAATATTGCAAAAACCACAGTAAAAAATACTTATAAAGTTTCGTATGCTGTCACTGATAGTCAGAAAGATGTGTTATCAAACGTTGCATCTACTTTAGTTAGCGGCTCAGCAGATATTACAAATAATTCGAGTGATTTTAAGAATATTTTGGCAACTGGTAGTGTAAATAAGCCACTGAATATAGAAGCTAAGAATGCAAGTTGTAATGCTGATCGTTATATTCCAGATCGTGTGAAAATTCGAATTAAATCTACAAAAACAGATGATTTAGAAGAAGTTATTGGTATTGAAACTGGACCAAATACAGGTGTATTCCACTATACATTACCAACAACTCTTTCAGATAAAGGCATTCGATATGATGCAGTTTTACAGACACTTAAACGTGATAAAGTTGATATTAGTTTAACTGACTGTTTGGATGCGCAAGGACAATCTACAGGAACAATTACCGACATTAATACAAGTGTGTTAATGGATCCTTATGGTACAGTATTTGATGCTAAAACGGGTTTACCTGTAGCTGGTGCTACAGTTACTTTATTGGATCAAAATGGTCAACCAATTGGTGATAATGTAGCATTTGAAATTGATCCTCAAACAGGTGATAAGATTTCTATTCCTGCAAAACAAGTGACTAATAGTGCTGGTGAATTTATCTATCCACTGGTGAAAGCAGGTACATATAGTTTTATTGTAGACACAAACACTATTCCGGGTGACAAACGTTATACTTTTATTAGTGATCGCAAGGTATATTCAAGTTTCCCAGCAGATAAAGCAGTTGATTTAAAGTGGTCTTATGCTGGACAGTTCACATTAAATAATGGTGACCCTGCACTCAATATTGATATTCCAATTGACCCTGAAGTGGATAATACGAATTCACCTTTATTTGTAAAAAAAGTTGCTTCAAATAAAACTGCTGAAATTGGTGAATTCGAAGAATATACGGTGAATGTTGCAAATCGTGGAACGGCAGATTCAACAAATGTTTCGATTACAGATACACTTCCTCGAGGCTTTATTTATGTTCAAGGCTCAATGCGTGTTGATGGTAAAAAGGTAGAAGATCCATTAGGTGATAAGGGACCTTATTTAACACTTGGACTAGGTACACTCACTCCAAATAAAGAAGTTAAAGTACAGTATCGCGTTTATATTGGACCAAATGCACTCAATGGTGATGGTATCAACCGTGTTCGTGCCAAAGATGCGAAAGGTGTTGAGTCTAATGAAGCATCAGCGAAAGTAGAAGTTACGCCTGGTATGATGATTTCTGACGGTTTTATTGTTGGTAAAATCTTCACCGACTGTAATCGGAATGGTGTCCAAGATGCTGGTGAAATAGGTGTTCCTGGTGTTCGTATTTATCTTGAAGATGGTAGTTATGTTATTACTGATAGCGAAGGTAAGTATGATTTTTATGGAATTAGTGCAAAAACGCATGTTTTAAAAGTCGATCGTACAAGTCTACCGATTGGTTCTGAATTAGTATTAATAAATAATCGCCAAGCAGGTGATCCAAATAGCCGTTTTGTCGATTTAAAACGTGGTGAATTGCATCGTGCCGATTTTGCGATAGCTGAAGGTGTTGGTCAATGTTCAGAATCTTTAATAGAACGGGTGCTAGAGCGTAAAAAACGCATTGAACAAGATAATACAAATTTAGAGCAAATATTACGTTCTGATTTAACGATTGATCCAATTTTTTCTAAAGTTACGGATGTTCGTGGACAGCCATCGAGTGGCTGTATTTCAGCCGTTGGAGTTCAGGCAAATTGTAATCTTGATTTTTCAAAAGAACAAATTAAAGAAATCAAGCAAATACAATTTGAACCCGAAAAGTCTGGTGTTCAAGCATCTAGCGCTTTACCAAGTTCTTCAACTCTTGCTATGCCAAATGAAGAGTCTGTAGATACTGTTAATTCTGCCAAAATGATTAATCTTGAAGCAGCTTTAGAAACAGCTGTAAATAATCAACTAGAAATTTTAAATCTTAAAGATGGGCAAGTATTGCCTTATCCTCAGACCTCCATTCAAGTTAAAGGTGCAGCAGGCACTCAGCTTGAGCTTTGGGTAAATGGAACGCGTGTTCCTGAAAAACGCGTTGGTAAACGTGCTGTATTGCCGAACATGCAGGTTGCAGGTTTAGATTTTATTGGTGTTGATTTAAGTACGGGTCACAACACGATAGAAGTACGTCAAGTAGATATGATGGGCAATACTCGAGACATGAAACGTATTAATGTTATTGCACCTGATCAGTTAGATAAGTTGCAACTTGAGCCGAGTAAAACGATTCCACAGGCAAACGGACGCGATCGTTTTAATGTTAATTTAAAAATTGTCGATCGACATGGTACGCTTGTATCAAACCGTACACCTATCACATTAGATAGTTCAATCGGTAAGATTGACTTAGTAGACTTAGATCCAAAACAGTCAGGTATTCAAGTATTCGTTGAAGGTGGAACTTTACTTGTTCCAATTCAAGCGCCAATTGAAGCCGGTGAAGGAACATTATCAGTTGAAAGTGGTATCTTCCACTCAAGCACACCTATTCGTTTCTTACCTGATTTAAGACCGATTATCGCAGTTGGTCTGGTTGAAGGTTCTTTTAATTTCAAAAAGTTTGACCCTAAAGAATTGAGTGGTATTAATTCAAATGATGGTTTTGAAGAAGAATTAAATGAGATTTCAGCTTCAAAAGACGGTAAGCGCAATATAACGGGTCGTGCTGCATTATTTTTGAAAGGTAAGGTAAAAGGTGAATACCTGCTTACACTTGCATATGATTCAGATAAAGATAAAAACCAAAGATTATTCCGTGATATTCGTCCAGATGAATATTACCCAGTTTATGGTGACTCTGCTGCCAAAGGCTTTGATGCTCAATCTACTAGTAAATTGTATGTTCGTGTCGATAAAGGACGTTCATATGCAATGTATGGTGACTACGTAACACGTACTGAAAATGATGAGGGCTTATCTTTAGGTCAATACAACCGTTCATTGACAGGTGTTCGTAGTACAGTAGAAGCTGATAAATATAAAGTTACTGCGTTTGCTGCACAGACAAATACACAACAAGTTGTGAATGAACAACGTGCTATGGGTATTTCAGGTCCTTATAGTTTAGGTAATGGTGTTAATGCGCAAGACGTGCGTGAAAACAGTGAAAAAGTAGAAGTTATTACGCGTGATCGTAATAATTCGGGTTTAATTATTGCACGTACAAGTTTGACTCGTTTTACTGATTATGAGATTGATACTTTCAGTAATAGTATTTATTTGAAAGATCCAGTTCCAAGTGTTGATGCTGACTTAAACCCAGTATATTTACGAATTACAGTTGAATCTGATCAAGGTGGTGAAGAATATACGGTTGGTGGTGTGTCTGGTTCTGTAAAAGTCACCGATAATGTTAAAGTAGGTGGTTCTTATGTGAAGAGTAATAACCCACTAACTGAAGATCAGTTAGCAAGTGTGAATACTGTCGTTAAATTTGCCAATGATAAAGGTAAATTCATTGCTGAGTTTGCTCGTTCAGAGAATATTAATGATGACTTAAATTCATCGACGTCAGGAAATGTGAAACCAGATGCAACTGGTAAGTTATCGGGTGATGCTGCACGAGTTGAATTAAACTATTCTTATAAAGACTTGGAGATGAAAGTTTATCATAACCAAGCTGATAGAGAATTTTATAATACAGCGGCACCTATTACTGCTGGTCGTAAAGAGAGTGGCATTAAGGGACGTGTACAATTAAATAAAATCGGCTTAGCTAAGCTTGAAGCGATTCGCACAGAAGATCAGTTAAGTGGCGTAAATCAAGGTGTATCAGCAAGTATTGAACGGGCAATTAACCGTATTTTGGCTGTAGAACTTGGTTTAAAGTATTATGATGAGTCATCTAATTCAGCAACAGTGAATACAACACAAGTTGCACCATATCATGGTGTCACAGTTCGCTCTAAATTAATCAGTCAACTACCTTGGCAAGGTTCGAATGTCTTTGCTGAATATGAGCAAGACATTTCTGAAGCGGGTCGTCGTATTTTCGCGTTGGGTGCAAATTATCAAATTAATTCCAAACTCCGTGCTTATGGTCGTCACGAATTAGTTTCAAGCATTGGTGGTCTTTATGATCTGAATAGTAATCAACGCCGCAATGTAACAGTATTCGGTCTTGATAGTAAATATAACAATAATGGAACAGCCTTCAGTGAATATCGTGTTCGGGATGGTATTAGTGCGAGAGAGGCTGAGGCAGCAATTGGTTTACGTAATCGATGGGAACTTGAAAAAGGTTTTTATGCCAATACGAGTTTTGAGCAAACTAAATCATTATCAAATGCCAATAACTCAAATTCTGATAGCACAGCAGCATCTTTAGGTATTGAATATTTAAAGAACCCTAACTGGAAAGCTGTTGCTCGCATTGAAGCACGTTGGACAGATCAATCAGATACGATATTGAACAATTTAGGCGTTGCTTATAAATATTCGGATGATGTGACATTATTGGCAAAAAATGTTGTTAGCCTAACAGATAGCAAAAATGAGAGTAGCGGTGATCGTTTAGTGGATCGCTTCCAATTAGGATTGGCTTATCGTGATACAGAACACAATCGTTTTGATGCACTAGCTAAAGTTGAATATCGTTATGATGATAATAAAACTGATTTAAACAATCCGTATCTTAAACATGTTTATATTTTCTCGAACCATTTAAATTATCATCCAACACGTGATTTTACCTTGTCGGGTCAATATGCGGTGAAAAATGTGCAGGCTACATTCTCTGGTTTAGAGTCTACAGGTATGACACACATGTTCAGTGCAAGAGCTATATATGACATCAATGAAAGATGGGATGCAGGAATACACACAGGTGTATTATGGTCTGATATGAGTTCAGGGCGTCGAGTTCTCGTGGGTGGTGAGGTTGGGTATCTCGTTGCAGCAAATCTATGGTTGTCAGGTGGCTATAACTTCTCAGGTTATAAAGATGATGATCTGGTAGATAGTGATACTACAATTCAGGGCGCTTATGTTCGTTTTAGATTCAAATTCGATGAGAATCTATTTGCTGGTAATAACGCTGGAATAAATGCTTCGAGAGAACCATAAACATGAAATATCTTCACAATAATTTATATAAAATGTGTTCTTATTTTTATATAGGGGTTTCTGCTAGTTTGCTTGCAGTAAGCACTTCTGTATTTGCTGAGTCTGCATCTGAGCAAATTATTGTTGGAGAGCAATCTAGTTCTTTGGTACAAGATGTCAAGCAACAGAAGCCTTATAATCCTAAAGATAAGCAAGTTGCGGCATTACAAACACGTCTGATACCTTATTTAAAACCATCTGAAAATATTGCATACTATCAAGCGATAAAAGCCTTAACATGGTTAAGTTACGCTGGCCACGAAGGAAGTGAAAAGAGTCTAAGTTCTGCGAGAACTGAAGCACTTCAACAAGCAAAATATATTATTGATGCTTTAGAACAAGGACAAATTGAAAAATTTACGCTGACAACGGCTATTCTTTCTGATTCAAGTGTCATGCGCAGAGACCTTTGGGCAAATGCTGAATTATTAAAGCAAACTGAAGGTTTTTCATGTGCTCAGGCTGAGATTGCTCAAGCAGAAGTGATGTTGGTTTGGGCAGCAGCAGAACATTGTGAACTTGGATGGAGACACTCAAGAGAACTGTTTCTATCCGCTCAAAGTTTAATTGATCAATCAAATCTCAAAGCATCGGCGTGCAAGTCTGCAACAACATTAGAATTACCTAAAATTAATTATCCATCTTTACAAGAATTGAATGGTGATGCTAAAGGTTGTCATGGAGTGAAAGGTAAGTGGCCAATTTGGTCGCCTGAACAGAAAGTTGTTACTGAACCACTGGTAGCTAAAGTTCCATCAAATGCGCCAAATGTTGTTCACTTCGCCTTAGATCAATCAAACTTGTCAAAAGAATCGATTGATGTGTTAAATCAAGTTGTAACGTTCTTAAAAGACAATCCAACCTACACCTTGACTCTGTATGGTTTTACTGATGCTCGTGCAAGCGAACAGTATAATTTGAAACTTTCCATGAGACGAGCGCAGAGTGTGCTTGCATATCTTCAACAACAAGGGATTCATTTAGATCGAGTTGCTGTTGAGGCAAAAGGTAAAAATCAAACAATTAACGATGAAAATCAGAAGTTTGGTCATGCATTAAGTCGTAGAGTCGAATTAGTCTATGTTGATCCAGAAGGTAAAGAGGTATCAACTTTCAAGCAACGTCAGGATCTCCAAGTAGAAAAATAACACTCTGTTGAAAACAGTGAAAGTAACGTTAAAAAGAGAGCTTTAAAGCTCTTTTTTAACGTTCAGCTTTAGCTAATTCTGCATCAATATAGCTAATAATCATCGTACTTAAGCCTTTGACCATTTCATCGAAACTAATTTGTGGATTAGGCAAAATGAGATGTCGTGCCACATTAAAAATACTACTATTGATACTGATATAGGCCGTAACACTCAAATTGCTCACTTTCAAATATTTAGGGTGGCGCATCATGTATTTCATCAGAACTTCCATCAATGCCATTTCAATTTGCCCAATATAGCGTTCATATTTAAGTTCAGTTGCATATCGTAGACAGATGAGATAACGATCATTATCACGGGTAAGTAAGTCACGGAAAGTATAGAAAATCATTTCAAATAATGGTTCTAACTCCATTTCGACTATAATAGGTGTTAGTTCTTTAACCATGTCTAGAACTTCTTTGACAAATGATTTTGCCATTGCATCGTAGATTTCTTCTTTATTTTTAAAATATTCGTATAAAGAGCCGACGCTGACGCCTGCAATATCTGCGATGTGACGTGTTGTGGTTCCACTCGTACCATTTGTTGCAACAGCGATAAAGCCTGCTTCAATAATCGTATCTACTGTTACTTTTGATCGAGTTTGACGTGGTTTTCGAGTACCCATAAATATTGTTATATAAATCCGAACATAATGTCAGATTAGCATGCTCCACATGCAAGTAAAAGATCAGCCTACATAATCCGAACAAACAAAATTACATACTTTAAAATATCAAGTTATGCAGTGTAATAAAAATAATAATTTCTTTTATATCAATGAAACATATAGATGACTTAAAGTATTTTAAATAAAATAAATAATTGATATATATTGCATTATTTAAAATTTAGTCAATTTGATATTTTAATTTTAAATAAAAATGTCTAATTTTTTGTGTTGATCATTACCTTATTAAATTGATTGTTTTACCCGAATTGAATCCGAACATAAGATCGGTTTACATTGTTTCTAGTAGAAAATTAGGTTCACAGAAATCTCCCGAATGTTTTTTCGTAACTTAAAGAATATGTAGCTATACGAAAAGAGATGAACCTGATTCAAAGAATGTAAAGGGCAAGTGACGCTCAAGTGAAGTAGGTAGGTGTAGCCTTGATTAGCAACACATTAAAGAAAGGTTTAAGTTTATTTAAATCTAACCCGATAACTGAGCAAATTGATTTTGCAAGTAAAAAAAGTATTCCAATCCGCCATCTGGCAATTGGGTTTGAAGGCAAACAGGTTGATCTTTCGTTTTATATGAATAATCAGTTTGCGACACTTTTCTTTGCGACGCTTTCAGTATTCCTGACTTATGGTGAAGATTTAGTGATTGAAACTGCACGTCACCATCGTGATTTACTCAAAGATCCTATTTTAAGACAGCGAGTGACGTCATTGATTGGTCAGGAGGCGATTCATTCAAAACTTCACAATGAGTTTAACGATGCGATTGTTGAACTGGATTATCCGGTAAAGCTCTATCGTTTTCTGGGAGAAAAATTCTTTGATCATATTTTCTTAAAGTTTCCACAACCATTGAAACTTTCATTAATGGCTGGAATTGAGCATTTTACTGCTGTGCTGGCGGAATACATGATGGCCCATGAACAGAACTTCTATTTCTCCGATGATGCCAAAACACGTGCTTTGTGGATGTGGCACATGCTGGAAGAGTCTGAGCATAAAGATGTGGCCTATGATGTGTATCAGACTTTAAATGGTAATTATGCTTTGCGTATTGCAGGTTTCTTTTTGGCATACGGGACAATTTTAGGTCTGATTCCATTCGCAACGCTGTTTGTTCCTGTACTGCGTAAACCATATGAAATGTCGACTCCTAAATTCTGGAAAGATGCGGCACGTGGCGTGAAACTGGTATTCAGTCCAAAAGATGGTGTGTTTGGTAGTACACAGGGACGAATCTTTGATTATTTACGTCCAGATTTCCATCCAAATGATCATGATGCGTCTGCTTATTTTGCATATTACGAAAAGAAATTATTATCAGAAGGTGGGGCACTACATCCATTTTTTGTGAAGGAATTTACGCCAAAAGTGCAAGCTGCTTAAAACAGTTTTGAGATGGAAATAAATTTGTATTGATCAATACATTGGTTAATTATGGAATTACGATGAGACTATTTGGTAAGAAAAAAAATAAACCAAGCCAACAAGCCTTTGCTGTGGTGACAGGTGCAGGCAGTGGCATTGGGCGTAGCTTTGCCCTTGAACTGGCAAAACGTGGCGGCACAGTGGTGTGTTCAGACATCAATCTGGATGCAGCAAAAGAAACGGTGGCTTTGATTGAAGCACAAGGGGCAAAGGCCTTTGCGGTGCAATGTGATGTTGCGAAAGAAGAGCAGGTTAATCAATTGGCTGAGCAAGCTGAACAATTGATGCGGAGCCCTGTTACTTTGGTGATTAATAATGCAGGTATTGGTCTTGGTGGTAAGTTTGATGAAATGTCATCAGAAGACTGGAAATGGTGTATGGATATCAACCTATGGGGGGTGATCTATGGTTGTCGTGCTTTTGTACCGAAATTCAAACAATTAGGTCATGGTGCAATCATTAATGTTGCTTCAGCAGCATCCTTTACCGCAGCACCGGAGATGACTGTTTATAACGTTTCCAAAGCGGGTGTACGTGCATTATCTGAAACGCTGTCAGCAGAACTTAAAAAGTCGAACATTAAGGTTAATGTACTTTGTCCAACGTTGGTCCCGACCAATATCATCAAAAATGGCAAAGTACCACATCAGGGTCTTTTAGATTATGCCTTGACCAATCTTGCGTTTACGACCAGTGATAAAGTCGCAAAGTTGACATTGGATCGTTTAGACAAAGGTGAGCTTTATACCATCCCACAAATTGATGCCAAATTATTCTGGTTGATGAAACGTACTGCACCAAATTTATATGCAAAATTTTTGGGCACATCGTACCGATTAATGAAGTAAATCCTATCGGGTAAAAGATTTTGATGACTGAAATAAGATTAAAGATACGCTTATTTCAGAGCAATAAATGAAAGGAAATTTTAATGACAGCTCAAGCAAAAAAATTAAATTCTGCTGACAAAAAAGCATTGCCTCCACACATTTACGATACATTTATCGTAGGTGCAGGTATTTCAGGTATTGCAACTGCAATCCGTCTTGATCAAGTGGGTTATACCAACTATAAGATTATTGAAAAAGCGACGCGTGTCGGCGGCACATGGCGTGAAAACACCTATCCAGGTTGTGGTTGTGATGTTCCATCAGCATTATATTCATACTCATTTGCGCCAAGCGCTAAATGGAGTCATTTATTTGCTCGTCAGCCTGAGATCTTAAGTTATTTAGAAGAAGTTAGCGAAAAATTCAATGTAAGTTCGAAAATTGAATTTGGTACAGAGTTGTTGGGCGCTAAATGGGACAATGAACGTAATTTATGGGTGATGGACACCAATAAAGGGCAATTCTTGTCGCGTACTGCGATTTTTGCCACAGGTCCAATTACTGAGGCACAAATTCCAAAACTGGATGGTCTGGAAACCTTTAAGGGTGAAATGTTCCATTCAGCAAAATGGAATCATGACTATGATCTAACGGGTAAACGTATTGCGGTGATTGGAACTGGCGCATCAGCCATTCAGTTTGTGCCACAAATCCAGCCAAAAGCTAAAGAACTCTATGTATTCCAACGTACTGCGCCGTGGGTCGTACCAAAGCCTGATACTGACTTGGGCGATATCAGCAAAAAATTAATTGAAAAATTTCCATTGATTCAAAAAACTTGGCGTCAAGCGGTTGCTCAATCATTGAATGCAATCAACTTTGGTTTGCGTAATCCAGCCGTATTAAAGCCTGTCGGTGAGTTAGAGAAACTGATTCTACGTTTCCAGATTGAGGATCCTGAATTACGCAAAAATGTAACGCCAAACTTTACCATTGGTTGCAAGCGTTTATTGTTCGCTAACAACTATTATCCAGCCTTACAACAACCAAATACTAAACTCATTCCACATGGATTGGTCAAGGTTGAAGACAATACTGTGGTGTCTGCCAATGGTGAACGTCATGAAGTGGATGTGATCATTTGGGGGACAGGCTTTGAAGTTTCACATCCACCTATTGGTAAGCGTGTTTCAAACGAGAAAGGTGAATGCCTGAATGATTTATGGAAAAGTAGTTCTCCAGAAGCATATTTAGGTACAAGTATTGAAAATGTACCAAACGCATTCTTGGTATTAGGTCCAAACGTATTAGTCTATGACTCATTCATTGGTTTGGCAGAAGCGCAACTGGATTATATTGTTGATGGTTTATTGAAAATCAGAGACCAAGGCATTGCCAAGTTGAACATCAAGCCTGAAGTGATCAAGCATCATAATGAGCTGGTGCAAAAACATCTTAAAACCACAGTATTTAATGCGGGTGGCTGTAAGAGTTATTATTTAGATGCAAATGGCCGTAACTTTGCTGCATGGCCGTGGTCGTTGAAGAAGTTGAAGCAACGTTTAAAACGTATGGACTTGAATGATTACCAAGTGACATACCAGACTGAAAAAACCAACTAATTTTTAAATAAATCGTGAAAGGGCAGTAAATTTTATCTTAGGATGGAATTTGCTGCTTATTTTTTGCCAAATATAAAGAACTTGGGAAAAAGATATGAAAGAAGGACAATCCAGCCGAACGGCTGAGGCTGCGGCGGCATTAAGAGCAAATCACTTTCAGAATGCTGAAAATCCAGTATTTTCTGATCCGTTTGCATTTGAGTTGACTAGTCAGGGCTGGAAAAAATTACTAACGACACCACTGACCGTTAAAGTAATGAACTCATCCACGTTTAACCGAAGCTTGGGATTGTTGACAGGGCAGGTGGTTGGGCGTTCACGTTATGCCGAAGATGCTTTGCAGCAAGCAATTCAACACGGTATCCAGCAATATGTCTTGGTTGGGGCTGGGCTGGATTCGTTTATTTTACGCCAAGCTCAACACTATCCTGATCTCAAAATTTTTGAAGTGGACCATCCTGATACTCAGGCAGCAAAACAAAAAAAGCTGAAAGAGTTTGGAGAAATCCCGACCAATGTTGAATTTGTGCCAATTGATTTTGAAAAAGAGTCTATTGCCAATGCTTTAGCTCGAAGTGGCTTTCAACAAAATCAACCTGCATTTTTCTCATGGTTAGGTACAACCCATTATCTTGAACCGCAAACGACACTCCATACTTTAAAAATTATTAGCAGTATTGCTGCTGCAAAAAGTGAAGTGGTGATGGATTATTCAATTGATTATCGTGAATTATCTGGAGTAGAACGTTTTGGAAGTATGTTCGTTTCTCAATTCACACGTTTCTTAAAAGAGCCGTTAAAAGGACAATTTAGACCTAAAGCTTTACATCAAGCTGTAAATCAAATGGGCTATCAAGTGGCTGAAGATCTGTCGGGATATGGTTTAAGCGAACGATATTTTAAAAATCGGGCAGATCATATTCGTCATACCATAGCGACACATATGTTGCATTTACGTTTAAAGGTATAAGTTGGCATCACAAACTGCTTTATCATCTTTGCTAAAGCAGAGTTAGGTTATTGAAACACCACCAATTTATTCAGTTGTCGAATTGTTGGTTGGCAAACCGGCCATCGAATAGACCGTCAATTGGTGTTTGACACATTTAATTATGCGCTTGCACCTCAATATCCAACGAATATCATGGTCCATTCAGACCAAGGCAGTCAATACTGCAGTCGTGATTTTAGAGCACTATTATTAACGAATAACTGTCTTGAAAGTATGTCACGCAGCCTTGCGCAGTATACTGCTCATGCTGGGATAACGCAGTAACAGAAAGTTTTTTTCATACATCAACAAGACATGTGGTACATGACAGTGTATTTTCTAAAAAAAAGAGGCAAACTCTGTCTTGTTTGAATATATTGAAGTTTACTACAATCGCGTCAGAAGGCATTCCGCAAACTGCTGGTTAATCCCAGAAGCCTTTGAACAGAAACATTTTAAGAGTTTTGAGGGGACCGACTGTCCATATACTGTGTAGGATCAAACAAAGCCCATTTCTATTTAGGCTCTTGTCTCTGAGCAGAATTCATTTCATGTCTGACGATACTTATATTTTCGTATATTACTTTACGTAATCTATTTATCGCACCTAATGGTTTATGTTCAGGTAGAGAATGCCAAGGCGTAAATGAAAGGTTTTCACAAAATTTATTCTGATCAGGCGTACTAAAAACCTGTTGAGGAATATGAATGGTTGCAACTTTATAAAAAGGAGCCTTGTCTTCTTTCCATTCATTCATCGAAGTTTCTACAAGCATTTTATTTGATGTTCTTGGTTGTATAAGAAATTCCATACATACATCTTTCTTATTTAAGGTATTTTGTAGAGCTGCCCTCAAAAAGTTAGGATCTGATTGATTAAGCATAGTATCCGCACTTAGGGAGCAAGGTCTTGCTGAATACTTTACTGCTTGACGATCAGCACCTAATCCTAATTGATAGGGAACCATTGACCAATAGCGAGCTTGAACTGGATTCGATATTTTTGAATTGCTTGCTCCCAATGCGTTGAGTGTTCCTTTAAAACCTAATGCGAAAGGGATATGCAATTTTTTTAAAGTACTTTTGCTATTTGTATCTTCTATAAAAGATAAATAACGTAAAGGTTCATCTACGAAAAATACAGGGTGGTTGATCATGATAAAATCTTGAGTCAGCGCTTGCTCATCATTTTCCAAGATTTTTTTACCTTGGACACCTAACAATTTTATTGCCATACCACGCGCGTCCTTTGTACCATCTGCTCTTGTGGCATCACCAGAAGCATTAGAAAAACGAATCCATGCTGAATAGGTCTTATCAGGAACAAAAATTCCTTGGGCTAAGTTTTTGGGTATAGATTTTGATACATGAAACTCTGCACGTACGCAGCCATGCGCTTTTGGGTGCGCATCTCTCAATGCATTGCCAGAGGAGTATTGACTTCGAATTGATTGAACAATTTGCTCTGTAATTTGATTCGCTATTATTTCTTCATCAGGCTGTAATTTTTCACCGAGTTCTCTATCAATGGTTGGATAGGGAAGTTGATGCATATTCGTTATGGTTTTTTTTTGCTGAAGGTTGTTAGAACAACCGCTTATGTTTATCAAAATAGGAGTCATGGCAAATAACAATAAACTGAAACGTATCGATGGCATATAACTTGACATTTACTTGCTCCTTATCCCATCGCAGCTATTGTTGAGTGCGATGGATCGATACACTGTGTGGTAAAAGATGTTGTTATCGGAATTATTGCTATCCTGTATTTTAGTACATCAAAACTTGAGTAAGAATACAAGCTGTTCTTAGTTATTGATTTTATATTTAACTTTTATCGAAATGTGGGTGTTTATAGATGATGTTTATGTCTGACTTTTAAAATATGCGCATAAAATCTTCGTTCATAACTGCATAATCAAGTTGTTTTGCTACGGTTTGATGTGCTTGCCAAAAAGGGTTGTCGGTCCACCTTTGTTCTTGCTTGTATAGGAGGTAACGACGATTTTCATAAGTATTGATAATTTTATTAGGGTGTATTGACACTTTTAGCTTAAAAAATAGCGAAGTAATAAAATCAAATCTCCAAACCCAATTTTACTATTCGCTATGCCTCGTACCATGTTGACAGATCAACATTGGCAAAAGTTGAAAGTTATTCTGCGTAATTTATCCATTCACCACAACTCAAATTTACGCAATTTTATTGAAGCTAT
>NZ_JANHGP010000047.1:0-28729 GCF_024494585.1 Acinetobacter sp. 5862 | reverse complement strand
TGCACGAATGCTAAGAAATCCGGAGTGCAAATATTAACCAAAAAGAAGATCGTTTTTTGATTTATGAAAGAGATCTATTGTTTTATGCTAAAAATATGAATCAATATACTGACAATCTTTATATTCAACCTATACATGATTTGTTAGGTTTTAACTAAGATCATAGCATATTAAAATTTCTCATAGGTTGAATACGCTTTCATAAATAAAGAATAGATTTGCTGTCTTTTTGAGCGACTAGGCAAGTCTTATTCTCTTTGTAATCGAAATTTTACAACAATACTTTGTTTTGAATCTTGACCAAGATACTCAAGTAATGCTAACTGTAGATTATGAAGTAAAGTGTTATTGTAAACGTATACTAGATAACGCTTTAAAGCCTCAGACAAACCAAGTTAATACCAGCTTATTCTAATATTATCCTTTTAGATGAAGCACAAAATATAAGGGGGTTGCATGCTCAGTCGTCAATTAGAAGTATCGTTACGTTTGGCTGTTAGCATGGCTCGTCAAAAGAGACATGAGTTTCTGACAGTTGAACACTTGTTGCTTGCTTTACTTGATAATGATTCAGCAGTCAATGCGTTAAAAGCATGTGGTGCTGATATCGTTACATTGCGTAAAGAATTAGAGGAATATGTAGAGCAACATAGCCCAAAACTTGGTGATAATAGTGAACAGGCGCCTCATCCAACTGAGAGCTTTGATCGAATTTTGCAACGTGCAATTTTCCATGTTCAATCGAGTGGTGGTGACCGTACGGTTGAAGGTGCAGATGTTCTAGTTGCAATGTATTCAGAACGAGATTCGTTCGCGGTTTATTTACTTAAACGTCATCAAATTAACCGTTTAACTTTGACTCAATACCTATCTCATGGCACTCGTAAAGATGAGATTCAAGTTGAAGAAGAAGTTGAAGATATTGAAGGTGAAAGTGCAGCTTCAGCAAATGCTGGGCCACTTGAGCAATACACGCTTAACTTAAATATCGAAGCACAAAAGGGCAAAACTGATCCTTTAATTGGACGTGAAAAAGAAATTGAGCGTGCAGCACAAATTTTATGTCGACGTCGTAAAAATAATCCTTTGCTTGTTGGTGATCCGGGTGTAGGTAAAACCTCAATTGCGGAAGGTTTAGCTTGGCTGATTGTAAATGGCAAGGCACCGAAACCACTTGCGAATGCTGAAGTTTATAGCTTAGACATTGGTGCTTTGGTTGCAGGGACTAAATATCGTGGTGACTTTGAAAAACGTTTAAAACAATTGTTGAATGCTTTGAAAAAGAATCCAAATGCGATTTTATTCATTGACGAAATTCATATGATCATTGGTGCAGGCTCGAGTATGGGCAGCACTATGGATGCATCGAATTTAATTAAGCCTGCATTAGCGAATGGTACTTTGCGTTGTATTGGTTCAACAACTTTCCAAGAGTATCGTCAGGTATTCGAGAAAGATCATGCCTTGTCTCGTCGTTTCCAAAAGATCGATGTGAATGAACCAAGTATTAGTGAAACGATTGAAATTTTACGTGGCTTGAAAAGCAAGTTCGAAGATTTCCATCATGTTGAATACGATGACAAAGCTCTTGTTGCTGCTGTTGAGTTGTCAGCTAAATTTATCAATGATCGTTTTTTACCAGATAAAGCGATCGATGTGATTGATGAGGCTGGTGCACAACGACGTTTGAAAGCTGAAGTCGATGGTACAACCATCTCGGTTGAAAATATCGAAGACATCGTTTCTAAGATTGCGCGTATTCCACCGAAAACAGTATCTAAAGATGACAAGTCTGTACTTGAGAATTTGGAACGTGATCTTAAACGTGTTGTATTTGGCCAAGATGAAGCGATTACAGCACTTGCATCAGCGATCAAATTATCTCGTGCAGGCTTGAAAGCACCAGATAAACCAGTGGGAAGTTTTGTCTTTGCAGGTCCAACAGGTGTAGGTAAAACCGAGGTTACGAAACAACTTGCGAAATTGCTCGGTGTAGAGTTGGTTCGTTTCGATATGTCTGAATATATGGAGCGCCATGCAGTTTCTCGCTTGATCGGTGCGCCTCCAGGCTATGTTGGATATGATCAAGGTGGTTTGCTGACAGATGCGATTCATAAAAATCCGCATTGTGTACTCTTGCTTGATGAGATTGAAAAAGCACATCCAGATGTATTCAACTTGTTGTTACAAGTCATGGATCATGGTGCTTTAACAGATAACAATGGCCGTAAGTCTGATTTTAGAAATGTGATCATTGTTCTTACGACCAACATCGGTGCGGAAAGTATTGTTCGCGCAAGTATTGGTTTCACTGAACAAGATCATAGTGCCGACAATCAGGATGCAATGAAACGTGCATTCTCGCCAGAATTCCGTAACCGTTTGGATGGTGTTATTCAATTTAAAGCACTTCCGACTACGATTATCGACTCAGTTGTAGATAAATTCTTGACTGAGTTGCAAGCGCAGCTTGATGAGAAACAAGTGGTACTTGATGTTGATCAAAGCGCTCGTGATTGGTTGTCAGCTAATGGTTATGACCGTCTGATGGGTGCTCGTCCAATGCAACGTCTCATTCAAGAGCATCTGAAAAAGCCACTTGCTGAGATGATTTTATTTGGTGAGCTTGCAGAGCATGGTGGTAACGTTGCGGTTTCTGTGAAAACAGAAAATGGCAAAGACATTGGTTTAAAATTGGAAGTATTTGAAGATCATATTAACCCGAGTGCTGAACCTGCTTAATGTTTGAACTCTCTTTCTCTATAACCCAAGTACTTAAAGTATTTGGGTTATTTTTGGTCACAGCAATCGCTGAAATCTTAGGTTGTTATTTTCCTTATTTAATTTTGAATCAAGGAAAGTCGCATTGGTTATGGCTTCCTACGGCGTTAAGCTTAGCTGTCTTTGTTTGGTTACTTGCTTTGCATCCTGCGGCATCAGGTCGTATTTATGCAGCCTATGGCGGGATTTATATTTTTACTGCCCTAATGTGGTTGCGTTATGTCGATCAAGTCATGCTAACGCGTTGGGATATTTTGGGTGGGATCGTTGTTCTTTGTGGTGCTTGCCTAATTATTTTACAACCGCAAGGTTTGGTACGTTAAATGCTACAAAATATTTTTCAAAAACACTTGTCAAATGCTGAAATAGTGCGTAATTTAAGGGTTAGGAACATTTTTTTAGATATTTAAAATAAACATGTTAAAGCATACTGTAAACACAAACGCATACTTTTATTTTTGGCAATATATCTAGTTGCCTGATGCGTTTCGGGCAGCAAAAAAGGGTTGCCCAACCAGTTAATACCTGATCGGCAACACCGATCAGGTTTTTTTATGCTTTAACAATCATGATTTTAGGAGAAATACCATGTATACATTCAATTATTCATATTTTAGCAAGATTTCTTGGTTTTACTTTGCAAAAAAATCAACATCACTTAGATCACACTTGCTCAAATAAATGATAGGACTGCGAAGAAGGTCAGTCCAAAGGAATTGAAAATGAATGCTTTAAATACTGCTTTGACACAACCACACACTCATTCACAAGAATCAATACTTAGCTTGCCATCACAACTCAAAGAACAGTATCCCTTGTCTGCAACTTTAGCGCAGCAAATTTCAAAACATCGTCAAACGATTCAGAATATTTTATCTGGACATGATCATCGCTTAATGGTGATTACCGGTCCTTGTTCGATTCATGATCCTATCGCGGTACTCGAATATGCTGATCGCCTTCAACAACTACAAGAACAAGTAAAAGATCAAATATTCTTGGTGATGCGTGCATATATTGAAAAACCGCGTACTACCGTGGGTTGGAAAGGTTTCTTATATGATCCAAATTTAGATGGATCATCAGATTTACAATTGGGTTTAGAAAAGTCTCGTGCACTTTACTTACAACTCATCGAAAAAGGCTTGCCGATTGCCAGCGAAATTTTAAGTCCAATGGCAACAGGTTATTTTGATGATTTACTGGCTTGGGGTGCGATTGGCGCACGTACCAGTGAATCACAGATTCATCGTGAAATTTCTAGCCATATGCCTTACAGTATCGGCTTCAAAAATGGTACAGATGGTTCAATCCAAATTGCTTTGGATGCGATTCAGTCTGCACTGCATGGTCATCAATTCTTAGGTATGACCCAACAAGGTTTACCTGCAATTTTGCATAGCAATGGAAATCCTTTACCACATTTGATTTTACGTGGTTCAAATCAGGGTACCAACTATGATTTGGCTTCGATTCAAGCGATGCATTTCAAACATAAGCATTTACCTGCATTAGTGATTGATTGTAGTCATGGCAATAGTGGCAAAGACCCATTACAACAACCGAATGTTTTAAAGCAGATTATTGCAGAGCGTGCTGAATCTAAAGTTCGTGGGGTTATGCTTGAAAGTCATTTGGTTGATGGCAATCAAAAAATTTCTTGCAACATGACTTATGGCCAGTCTGTGACAGATGGCTGTTTAGGTTGGGATAAAACTGAACAATTATTGCTTGATGTGGCCGAGCAGATGAGAAGTCATTAAATTAGTTTAATAGCCAGTTTATAAATAAGCTGGCTATTTTTAGGTGGAAAATAGCCTAAGTAAAATTATGTTTCTCGTAAAAAATTGCCAATTTCCTGACTAAATTTTCTAGGTTCAGTAATTAGTGGTGTATGCCCAGAACGCTCAAAGTAAACGGCTGTTGCATTGCTTAATGAGTTCGCAATCAGTGTTTGTCCTGTTTCAGGGTAAAGCGTAGATTCACGACCAATAAAGAAGGTTGTTGGACAATCAACATGACTGATTGCTTCACGATAATCTTCATCGTGATTTAAATAGTTCTCTACATACCAAAGCAAGTAATCTAGGCGTTGAATTGGGAGTAAATACTTTTGTAAAAATGGGCGATGTAATGCGAGTTTGAAAATTTTAGGGCTGTAACTGTTGCTGCTTTGAAACTCAATGAATCCAACCCATAAACTGACTAGCTTAAAACGTATTTCTTTGGGTAAATCTTCCAGTATTACAGCGTCTTTGTATTCCAATAATAAAGTTTGAATATCAAGGAGTAAGTTTTTAAATTGCAAATGTTTCTGACCAAATAACCCATACTGCCAAGTTTCATCGACCGAAATCTTTGGCGTTTGATCGATATGTAAATAGGCTTTGAGTTTTGACCCTAAATCAGCATGTTTCATACCATGCATTGCAGTTGTTGCCCCCATGGAATAACCCATCAGGATAAATTGATCTAATTTTAGTTGTTTAATGAGTGCATCTATATCATTCCAATGACTCGAAATGGCGTCAGTATTTGGTATAGCACAATCTTTTGAACCACCAAAACCACGCCAATCTGGAATAATAAATTCGTATTTTTTGCGACTCGCAAATAAAAAAGGAAGCCATTGCCAACTTTGCATACCTAGTCCTGAAAGTACGAGTACAGGTTCACCTTCACCCACACGACGTACAAATAATTTTTCTTGGTCAGGCATGGTATAAAATGGCATTATTTTTCTCCAATTTCGTTTGTTTGTTCGAACTTTTTAAGCTGAGGAATCATTTGTTCTAACCATCTTATCCATTCGATTTCTTTAATGATACCGAGTTCCAGAATCATTTTATGAATAAATAAGACACGATTAGTAGGTTCATTATTTTTAAAGTCTTTGTCATGGATTGTTTGATAAAGACTAAGTTTTTCTTTATGAAGCTCTAGATGTCGTTCAAGTTCAGGCAAAATATTATTGCCGCCAAGCTGTGCTTCCGCTCTTAATCTGACCATGAGGTCATCACGAAGCTGGGCAGGTTCACTTTGCTGTTCAATCCATGTTGCAAGTTGTATTCTTCCGAGTTGTTCAACCTGATAGGTTTTTTTTCGGCTATTTGCTGCTTGTTCTTCTAAGGTTGAAATCCATCCTTTTTTAAGCATACCATTGAGTTCACGGTAAATTTGCTGATGAGTCGCGTTCCAAAAGAAGCCCATTGAACGGTCAAAGCGACGCGCTAACTCAAAACCAGTACTTGGCTTTTCTAATAAGCTCGTCAATAAAACATGGGCAAGTGACATGATGATCCGTAATAAAAAATGACTCATCAGAATTATGCAATATGTTGCATAAAAATCAAATCTTGTTTATAACTTTGTGCAACAAGTTGCATTAGCAAGCAGATTGCTAGCCAAAGGAGAAAACATGTCAGCTTATCCACATTTATTACAACCACTTGACTTGGGCTTTACCACATTAAAGAACCGTGTGCTTATGGGTTCTATGCATATTGGTTTAGAGGAAGCGCCTCAAGGCTATGAACGTATGGCTGCATTTTATGCAGAACGTGCCAAAGGTGGTGTAAGTCTGATTGTAACTGGCGGTGTTTCTCCAAATGATGATGGTGTTGTGTTTGCGCATGGTACAAAATTAGATACCATCGAAGAAGCAGAAAAACATAAAGTGATTACCCAAGCTGTGCATGAGGCTGGTGGAAAAATCGCAATGCAAATTTTGCATACAGGGCGCTATTCTTATCAAGCAAATAATGTTGCGCCATCAGCGATTCAAGCACCAATCAATCCGATTAAACCAAAAGCATTAAGTTCAGCAGAAGTTCAGCAAACGATTGATGATTTTGCAAACTGTGCCAAGCTTGCACAATATGCAGGTTATGATGGCGTTGAAATCATGGGCTCAGAGGGCTATCTGATCAATGAATTCATTGCTGCTCGTACCAATCACCGTGATGACGAATGGGGCGGTAGTTATGAAAATCGTATCCGCTTTCCTATTGAAATCGTTAAACGTACTCGTGACTTAGTTGGCGAAAACTTTATTATTATTTATCGTTTATCGATGCTTGATTTAGTCGAAGGTGGTTCAAGTTTAGAAGAAGTTGTACAACTTGCTAAAGAAATTGAAAAAGCAGGTGCAACCATTATCAATACAGGGATTGGTTGGCACGAAGCACGTATTCCAACGATTGCAACGAAAGTACCACGTGCTGCATTTACCTGGGTAACTGAAAAGCTAAAAGGCTCAGTTTCAATTCCGTTAATCACATCGAACCGTATCAACACACCTGAAATGGCTGAACATGTACTGGCTTCAGGTCATGCAGATATGATTTCGATGGCTCGCCCAATGTTGGCTGATCCAGATTTTGTATTGAAAGCGAGTGAAGGTCGTAGTGACGAAATCAATACCTGTATTGGTTGTAACCAAGCATGCTTAGATCATATTTTCTCGATGAAAATTGCTACATGCTTAGTCAATCCACGTGCATGTTATGAAACTGAGCTGATTTTTAAAGAAACAAATACAATAAAAAATATTGCAGTAATTGGCGCAGGTCCAGCGGGTCTAAGTTTTGCAACATATGCAGCGAGTCGTGGCCATAAAGTTAAAGTGTTTGATTCAAATAATCAGATTGGTGGTCAGTTTAATATTGCGAAAACCGTTCCTGGTAAAGAAGAATTTTACGAAACTTTACGCTATTTCAAACGTCAGATTGAGTTACAGCCGAATATTGAGCTGGTACTCAATCATACAGTGACTTATGAAGAACTCAGCCAAGCGAATTATGATGAGATTGTTGTTGCAACAGGGGTAACACCGCGTCAATTACAATTTGAAGGTATTGATCATCCAAAAGTATTGAGCTACATCCAAGTATTAAAAGAGCGTGTTCCAGTCGGTAAGCGTGTTGCGATTATTGGTGCTGGTGGTATTGGTTTTGATACAGCGGAATATTTAACCCATGAAGGTGATAGCGGTAGTTTGAACCCTGAAAAATTCTATGCGGAGTGGGGTATTGATACGAGCTATGCCCATGTAGGTGGTTTAAAGCAACCTGAGCTAGAGAAATCTGAACGTGAGATTTACTTATTACAACGTAAAACAGCAGCTGTTGGTGCTGGATTAGGTAAAACGACTGGTTGGATTCATCGTACAGGCTTAAAACATCGCGATGTGAAAATGATTGCTGGTGCAAGTTACGACAAAGTGGATGATCAAGGACTACATATCACTGTTGATGGTCAAACTACTGTGCTTGACGTGGATAATGTTGTGATTTGTGCTGGTCAAGAATCGTATACAGCAATGTTCGATCAACTTAAAGCAGATGGTAAGAATGTTCACTTGATCGGTGGTGCGAAGGAAGCGGGTGAATTAGATGCTAAACGTGCGATTCGTCAAGGTGCAGAGTTAGCAGCAGTTCTATAAATAAAAGATGAGACATTCTCTATGTTAGGAGAATGTCTCAAACTTCATTAGCTTAGAATATAAGGAAATTACAATGACAATCGAAACAACTAAGCAAGCGTTAGAAAAATGGCATCAGATGATCAAAACAGGTGACCTTTCAAATTTAAATGAGTTATTAGCTGACGATGTGGTATTTCGTTCACCTGTTGCTTTTAAGCCTTATGAGGGAAAACATGTAGTTTTCTTCATTTTAACGAATGTGATTCAGGTGTTTGAAAACTTTACTTATCACCGTGAGTTCTACACTGAAGATGGTGAAAATGTCGTGTTGGAGTTCAGTGCTAATGTGAGTGGAAAATCGCTTAAAGGTATTGATATGGTTCGTTTTAATGCACAGGGAAAAATCATTGATTTTGAAGTCATGATTCGCCCGATGAGTGATTTGGCCGCATTGGCAGAAAAAATGGGTGCACGCTTCGCACAATATCAGCCAAACACATCTCAGTAAAATAGCCTAAGCAATATTGAGATTATTAATATGTGGTTAAAACTTTCAACTTTTGCATTATTACCTGTAGTTGTAATACAAGGTGTGAAGGTTCGTAAAAACACACCACGACTTTTAGAAGCGAGTGGTGACCGTGATGGTCTTATTGGACAAGGACAGCCACTTTCTTTACTTATTTTAGGTGATTCGGCAGCAGCTGGGGTTGGTGTTGAGACCCAGCAAGATGCTTTATCTGGTGCGATTATTTCAGAATTAAAAAGAGAATATTTGTTGGACTGGAAATTGCATGCAAAAACTGGTGATACAACAAAACAAGTTTATCAAGCGATCCAACAATTAGAACCCAAAAAATATGATGTAGTCGTCACTTCAGTTGGTGTCAATGATGTGACTAAATTAATTACTGCTAAAACTTGGATAAAACAACAAAAACAATTATTTACTCAAATACAAAATCATTTTCAGCCAAAATTGATTATTGTGTCTGGAGTCCCGCCAATGCAGCATTTTCCTGCATTACCCAATCCATTAGCATGGTTATTTGGACAATATGCAGAACAAATGAATCAAACATTAAAACAGTGGTTAGCCCCACAGCCACAATTTAGATTTATTGAATACGATATTAAAAATTTTCAGGCGATGAATTTATCTATGGCAAGTGATGGCTTTCATCCAAGTAAAGAAATCTATGCTATTTGGGGGCAACAGGTCGCGACATTGGTGCGACAAACATTTACTCGTGGTTAGATAGAGGTTTTTATTGAATATGGGTATATCTGCTTTAGATAAAATTAAAGTGTTAGGCTCTGAGCTGCTTGATTCTGTACTTGGTGCTGAGCAACCCAAAATGTACTATGACCCGAAAGGAAAAATAAAAGACGTTTTGGAAAAATTACCTCAGTTAAAGAAAAAGTATCGTCCAACACCTTGGCTTAGTAATACTCATGTACATCTTTTATATTTTGATATCATTAGAAAAAAAACAATTAAGCTTGAATATGATCGCATTGACCAACTCATCATGCAAGATGGTGGGGTTACTGCAGTTGCATGGTATAGCTATAATCTTCCGGCCGAAACGCCTACAATCGTAATTATGCATACGATTACAGGTACGCCAGAAAGTATGCGTGAACTTGTTAAAGACTTACATGCATATACGGGTTGGCGGATTGCACTTTGTTTACGCCGTGGACATGCAGGTTTACCTATGCCAGTACCTCGCATTTCTCTTTTTGGCTTGACTGACGATTTACGAGAGCAACTGAACCATATTCAAACTCTTTTTCCAAAATCAGATTTGTATGCAGTAGGTTCGTCAGCAGGAACAGGACTTTTAGTACGTTATCTTGGTGAGCAAGGTCTCGACACACCATTTAAAGCAGCTTTTGCAATGTGTCCTGGCTATAACACTGAAATTAGCTTTAAAAATGTACATCCTTTTTATAGCAAAATGATGACCAAAAAATTATTTAAGTATTTTATTCATCCTTATCAAAATACATGGAGTAATGTTTCTTCTCTTAAAAAAGTGCTCACCACGACCAGTTTGGAAGAATTTGAAAAAGAATATTTTGAAATGGCAGGCTTTCAGGATTATCAAAGTTATTGCCAAGCCATTAACCCGATTTATGTGTTTGATAATGTCAAGATTCCACTGATGATTTTAAATGCGGAAGATGATCCTGTATGTTCCATTAAAAACTTAGAACCTTATAAAGAAGTTATTCAGCAAATGGAAAATATTGTGGTGGTCACCACTAAAAAAGGAAGCCACTGTGGGTTTTACGAAAGTTTAGAAGTGAAATCGTGGGCATCACGACTGATGGCAGACTTTTTTAAACACTACTCCTAATTTCTAGACTATAAAAAAAGCCACGAGTCGCTTTACAACGACTCATGGCTTTTTTGAGAGGTTAAATAAATTAATTATTTAATGCAGGTGTTGCTGCCGCAATCGCTGCAGCAACCGCATCGTCTTCAGTTTGTGCTGGAGCAGGTTTGACGGCTTTAGGTTGTTCAACTTTTGCTGGTTTCTGCTCAGTTTGCGCAGGTTTTGGTTGTTCAGCTTGTGCCGTTGTTGTCTCTTCTGCTGTTTGAGCTGGGCGAGTTTCACGACGAATTTCTGTAGTTGTATTTGGCGTTTCTTCTCGACTCATCTCAATCACTGGAGCTGGCGTTGCTGGTTTATCTACGCTTTCCAAAGGCTGAAATTCTTGGTTTTGTTGTGGTTGAGATGCTGCTTGAGTCGTTTGTGTTTCAGAAGTTTGTTCTGATGGTTCTTCATTTTTTGGCTCTTCTTTTTTCACACAAGCAGTAAGTAATAGACCAGTTGCAAGTGCAGCACAGATTAAAAGTTTTTTATTCGCCATTGTTAAAGCTACATATTGAATGAAAGATGCCAATGATTATAGCAGTAAAATTAAATGAAAAAATCCCTAGGATTTATTGAGCTTGTTGATATTTTATAAATGCTTGCATCAGCGTATACGTTGAAATTGCAATATGGTCAAAATCTTCGAATGAATTTATTTCTGATCTAAAATTGTTTTTAAACATTAAACGTAATTTATGGATGAAATATCCACAAACCCCATAAATTTTTATCGAAAATGCTGATAGAATAGTCAGTTGTTTATAGTTCTTTGAATTGATGCGGTTTGACTTTGCTTTATAGGGGCAGAGTACAGTAAAATTGCCCAACATTGTAGGCCGATTTCGGCTCGATTGTACGAGAAACTCAATGACCCATTTTATTTTTGTCACTGGTGGTGTGGTTTCATCACTAGGTAAAGGTATTTCTGCTGCTTCTGTTGCCGCACTTTTGGAAGCTCGTGGCTTGAAAGTCACTATGGTAAAAATGGATCCATACATTAATGTCGATCCAGGTACCATGAGCCCATTTCAGCACGGTGAAGTTTTCGTCACAGAGGATGGTGCTGAAACTGACTTAGATTTGGGGTACTACGAACGTTTCCTGCGTCGTGCGAAAATGACCAAACTGAATAACTTTACCAGTGGTCGTGTCTATCAGGACGTTTTGAATAAAGAACGTCGTGGTGATTACTTAGGTGGTACGGTTCAAGTTATTCCACATATTACAGATAATATTAAAGAACGTGTACTTCGCGCAGGTGAAGGCTACGACGTTGCAATCGTTGAGATTGGTGGTACTGTTGGTGATATCGAATCACTTCCTTTTATGGAATCAGTACGTCAGTTGATGGTAGAGCTTGGTCATAAACGTACCATGTTGATGCACTTGACATTATTACCATATATCAAATCTGCTGCTGAACTTAAAACCAAGCCAACTCAACATTCAGTTAAAGAACTTCTTTCGATCGGTATTCAGCCAGATATCTTAATCTGCCGTACTGAATATGATGTTGATGTTGATACTAAACGTAAAATTGCATTGTTCACCAATGTTGAAGCGCGTGCCGTTGTCGTCTGTAAAGATGCAAAAACAATTTATCAAATTCCACGTACATTTTACGAACAAAATGTTGACGATTTAATTTGTGAACGTTTTGGTTACAATGATCTTCCAGAAGCAAATCTTGAAGATTGGGATAATGTTGTAGAAGCATTATTGAACCCTGAATACACGGTTCGTGTTGCGATGGTTGGTAAATATGTTGAATTACCAGATGCTTATAAATCTGTAAATGAAGCACTTTTACATGCAGGTATTCAAAATCGCGTTAAAGTTCAGATTGACTATGTCAATGCTGAAGACCTTGAACAGCAAGATATGAGTATTTTGAGCACCGCTGATGCGATTTTAGTACCAGGTGGTTTCGGTGAGCGTGGTACTGAAGGCAAGATGAAAGCTATTCAATATGCACGTGAAAACAAGATTCCATTCCTAGGTATTTGTTTAGGTATGCAGTTGGCTGTGATTGAGTATGCACGCAATGTTGCAGGTATGCCTGAAGCGAGTTCAACTGAATTCAATCGCTCAACTAAGTATCCACTCATTGGTTTAATCACTGAATGGTTAGATGAACGTGGTGAATTACAACAACGCAGTCTTGAGTCGGATCTTGGCGGTACGATGCGTCTTGGTGCTCAAAAGTCAGAATTGGTTGAAGGTACTAAAACTCGCGAAGTTTATGGTAAAGCTGAAATTACTGAGCGTCATCGCCATCGTTATGAAATGAATGATCGTTTCATTCCTACGCTAGAAGAAGCTGGTATGAAAATTTCAGGTTATTCTTCTGTACAACATTTAGTTGAAACTGTAGAAATTCCTGAACATCCTTGGTTTATTGCTGTACAATTCCACCCAGAATTTACAAGTTCACCACGTGATGGACATCCATTATTTGCTGGTTTTATTGATGCTGCGAAAAAACAGCACCAACAAGGTAAATAATGCAGTTCTTTAAATAAACTGGGAAAGTTTAAATGTCACAATTAAAACCACAAGAAGTTGTACGTTTAGGCGATATACAAATGGCAAATCATTTGCCATTTGTATTATTTGGCGGAATGAACGTATTAGAATCAAAAGATTTAGCTTTTGAAATTGCTGAAACTTATATTGACATCTGCAAACGCTTAGATATTCCTTACGTGTTCAAAGCGAGCTTTGACAAAGCGAATCGTTCAAGTTTGAATTCTTTTCGCGGTCCCGGTTTAGAAAAAGGGATTGAATGGCTTGCCGACATTAAGAAACAATTTAATGTCCCTATCATTACTGATGTACATGAACCATATCAAGCAGCCCCAGTTGCAGAAGTTGCTGACATTATTCAATTACCTGCTTTTTTAAGTCGTCAAACTGATTTGGTTGAGGCGATGGCTAAGACTCAAGCTATTATCAATATTAAAAAAGCACAGTTCCTAGCTCCTCACGAAATGCGCCATATTTTGCATAAATGTCTTGAAGCTGGAAATGACAAACTAATTCTTTGTGAACGTGGCTCAGCATTCGGTTATAACAACTTAGTTGTTGATATGCTTGGTTTTGACATCATGAAAGAAATGAATGTCCCTGTGTTTTTTGATGTGACGCACTCATTGCAAACACCTGGTGGACGTGCTGATTCAGCTGGTGGCCGTCGTGCTCAAATTACGACGCTAGCACGTGCAGGCATGGCGACTGGTTTAGCGGGTCTGTTCTTGGAAGCACATCCAGAACCTGAAATCGCAAAATGTGATGGACCGTGTGCTTTGCGTTTATCTCAGCTTGAGCCATTCTTGGCGCAATTAAAAGAATTGGATACTTTAGTTAAAGGATTCAAAAAGTTAGATACCCATTGATGTAATTGTTTACATCTTATTTTTATTCAACAGAGGAATTGTTCATGAGCCAAATCGTTGACATCCGCGCACGTGAAATTTTGGACTCTCGTGGTAACCCAACCATCGAAGCAGACGTTATTTTAGAATCTGGGGTTGTGGGTCGTGCATGTGCACCATCTGGTGCTTCGACTGGTTCTCGTGAAGCTTTAGAACTTCGTGATGGCGACAAAGCACGCTATTTAGGTAAAGGTGTTAAAAATGCGGTTAATAACGTAAATACTTTAATCCGTGATGCTTTAGTGGGTAAATCAGTATTTGAACAAAAAGACATCGATAACACGATGATCGAGCTTGATGGTACTGAAAACAAAGAAAAACTAGGTGCTAACGCAACTCTAGCTGTTTCTTTGGCTGCTGCTCGCGCTGCTGCTACTGAAAAGAAAATTCCTCTTTTCCAATACATCGCAGACTTGCGTGGTCAAACAACTTTGAGCATGCCTGTACCAATGATGAACATCATTAATGGTGGTTCACATGCCGACAATAACGTTGATATTCAAGAGTTCATGATTGAGCCAGTTGGTTTCACTTCATTCTCTGAAGCATTACGTGCAGGTGCTGAAATCTTCCATTCCCTAAAATCAGTTTTAAACAAAAAAGGTTTAAACACTGCTGTAGGTGATGAAGGTGGTTTTGCTCCGAACTTGCGTTCAAATGAAGAAGCAATCACTGTTATTCTTGAAGCGATTGGTCAAACGGGTTACAAAGCGGGTTCTGACATTATGTTGGCACTTGACTGTGCATCTTCAGAATTTTACAAAAATGGTCAATATATTCTTGCAGGTGAAGGCAATAAAGCATTCACAAGCAACCAATTCTCTGATTATTTAGCTGGTCTTGTAAATCAATACCCAATCATCTCGATTGAAGATGGTCTTGATGAGTCTGATTGGGAAGGTTGGAGCTACTTAACATCAATCCTTGGTGACAAAATCCAATTGGTTGGCGACGATTTATTCGTAACTAATCCTAAGATTTTACAACGCGGCATTAATGAGAAAGTCGGTAACTCTATTCTGATCAAATATAACCAGATCGGTACGTTGACTGAAACTCTAGATGCAATCTATCTTGCGAAAGCGAATGGTTATAGCACTGTAATCTCACACCGTTCTGGTGAAACTGAAGATTCAACCATTGCTGACTTGGCAGTAGGTACAGCAGCAGGTCAAATCAAGACGGGTTCACTATGCCGTTCTGACCGCGTAGCGAAATATAACCAATTGCTTCGTATCGAAGAATTAACGAATGCAGCTTACCGCGGTAAAGCTGAATTCAAAGGTCTAAACTAAGGTCAATTTATCTATGTTGAATACTTCTGATCATCTTTCTTTACAAAAGACAGAAACTCTGCAAATTCATAATCATATACAATTTGCAGATGATCTTCCTTGTAAGAAGGATGTAGGGATTTTTTCATGCTAGATATGTTTCGATCGACCTCGAGTAAATTGATTCTGTTACTTGTCATCTTTTTGGTGGCAAGTTTACAGTATCAATTTTGGCTAGGTGAGGGAGGGTATTTCCCTCATCAAGCCTTGACTCAACAGATTAAGCAACAAGCAGAAGTAAATACGGAGCTTAAAGAGCGCAATCGTATTTTAGCAGCCGAAGTTTTCGACTTAAAAAATGGAACGGAAGCGATTGAAGAACATGCACGCTTAGATTTAGGTTTAATCAAGCCAAATGAAACTTTTGTGCAAATGAGTACCATCAGTACCCATTACAAACCAATTTATATCGATCCAAATGCAAAAGTAGATGCAGCAACCAATGAAAACCCAGACTAGACTATGGGCGGTTGTGCCAGCAGCAGGTTCAGGCAGTCGTTTTTCAAAAACTGAATTAAAACAATATCAATATATTGCTCAGCGTACAGTAATTGAGCATACGGTCAACAGGCTCAATACTTTGCAGTTAGCTGGATGTGTTATCGCTATTGGTGAGAGCGATAACTTTGCCCAGACATTAGCTTTTGAGCACTTAGATAGGCTTCACTTTTGTAAGGGGGGAGCTGAGCGTGTTCATTCAGTATTAAATGCTTTGATGTATTTATTAAATATTGCAGATGAAAATGATTGGGTTCTCGTACATGACGCAGCACGCCCTTGCGTTACAACAGATTGTCTCGAAAAATTGATAATTACTGCTATAGAGTCAGATCAGAGTTCCATTTTAGCTATACCTGTTCGAGATACATTAAAACAAGTAGTTGAAGACCATCAAATAGAGAAAACAGTGAGTCGTGATCTATTGTGGCAAGCTCAAACACCACAAGTGGCAAAGATAAGCATATTAAAAAATGCAATAGAGACAGCACTGAAAGATCAAATTGTAATTACTGATGAGGCAAGTGCACTTGAATATGTAAATGAACCCGTACAAGTTGTACAAGGTCGTTCAGATAATATCAAAATCACTTATCCAGATGATTTAGAACTCGCTCGTTTAATATTGCAATCACAAGCCATAAATTAATTTTTTATAAAAATAGCCTAAGCAAAATTGAAAATTTAATGATTGTAACACCAATATAAATGACAACTATTTCACTATTTGATAAATTTATTAACTAAACTTTACAACAGATTAACAAATGAAAAAATTATTACTTTCAGGTTTTTTTACATTGGCATTAGTTGGTTGTGCTTCAACACCTGAGCAATCTCAAAATGTAGCTCAAGAAACGATCCGTTATTCAACAAGCCCATATTTTGGTGCATGTCCAATTTATTCAGTTGAAGTTTCACCTAATGGAACAGTTCATTTCGAGGGCAAACAATACACTAAAGTAACGGGCACACGCGATCTTCAAGTAGATCCAGCTGTGTATAAGAAATTACAAAGTGAATTAAAAACGTATCGTCCAGAAACTGGTTCTAATGTAAAAACAACAGGTTGTGTGCAAACTGCAACAGATAAACCTAGTTCTTATTTTTGGTGGAAACAAGCAGATGGTACTACAACACGTTTGAGTCATTACACTGGTTGTATTTCACCTGCAAACGATGAATTAAACAAATTAATTGATAAGTTACCTACATTAATAGGAATTGAAGAACTGGTATAAGTGTTGTCTGATGACAAGAGCATACCGCTTGTAGAAATTTCTTAGATTGTAAAAAACTAGCTGTCGTATAACTGTATACGGCAGCTTAGATAGAAAACTATAGAGAATTAGTCTGTAAAAACCATATAAAATTAATAAATTAAAATTAGCTCAAACTTGAGAATCGCTAGATTAAAAACTTTATGTTTTAGTTAACAACCTAGCCATTATTTATGCTAATAATAGTTAAACTAGAAAAGACGATATCAAATTTTCTGAGCATTATTACTTAGTTTTTTAACTTTAGATAACACCAACTTGGCTCTAATGGTTGTTTAAATTAAAAGGACGAGGTTTTAAAGTGTAAAATAGAGCAGAGCGTTGAAGTTTTTTTCCAATGGTCAAAAAATATTTTTTGTTAAAAATTAAATGAGATAAATTATACAATTAAATCAAATGTTTAATTTAAAGCACATAGAAAATGCTTGAAAAAAGGTACAAAAAGATTTGTATAGTTTTTGAATAATTACTTCATTAAATATACAAAATAATATATTATAAAAACATATAGTGTTTTAAAGAGTAAAACAATGTCTAGCATTATTTTAGCTTTGATTGGCGGTGCTATCCTTGGAATTGCAGTAGTGGGCTATTTGTATGTAAATGGTCGTATTGCAGGGATTAGTGGCTTGCTTGCGCAGGTTTTACAACCTAAATCACTTTTGAATAATCTTGCATTTTGGTTCTTGTCTGGCTTATTCATCATTCCTTTCATTTACCAATTATTTGTTGAACCTGAGATTGTGATTAAATCCTCACCAATTGGATTAATCATTGCTGGAATCTTGGTAGGTTTTGGCACGCGATTAGGTTCGGGATGTACTAGTGGTCATGGTATCTGTGGTATGAGTCGCTTATCAGTGCGTTCGATCGTTGCAACGGTCACATTTATGCTAGCTGGAATCGTGACTGTATTCGTTATTCGCCATATTTTAGGAGTTGCGATATGAAAAATGTATTTGCGTTCATATTTGGCGGATTATTTGCACTAGGACTAATGGTCTCAGGTATGTCAAATCCTGAAAAAGTTTTAGGATTTTTAGACATTTTTGGTGAGTGGGATATTAGCCTAATGTTTGTGATGATTGGGGCTATTGCGATTGCCATCATTCCATTCCAAAAAGCGATCCGAAATCCAAAAACATTATTCGGTGAAGTAATTTCATTACCCACTAATAAGCAGATCGATAAAAAATTGATCGTTGGTTCGATGCTGTTCGGTATAGGTTGGGGGATAGCTGGTGTATGTCCTGCACCTGCAATTACTCTGATCGGGTTAGGCTATGCTGAAGCATGGTATTTTATCGGAGCAATGTTCCTCGGTATCTTTATTCATCGCATATGGGCAGAACGATAAGTAGGAGAGATTAGATGCAACATCCTCAAGTCAAAGCATTTTTTGATGAAAATACAAATACATTTAGTTATGTGGTGACTGACCCAGAAACTAGAGTATGTGCCGTAATTGACAGTGTTTTAGATTATGATGCTGCATCTGCTACTACATCAACTCATAGTGCAGATCAAATTATTGATTTCGTAAAGACTCATCAGTTAAAGGTTGAGTGGATACTAGAAACACATGTCCACGCAGATCATTTAACCGCATCTCAGTATCTCAAAGAACATTTGGGTGGCAAGATTGCGATGAGTGAAAAGATCGGTATTGTGCAAGAGACCTTTAGCTCAATATACAATCTTGATGTGAAGATGTTTAATTCACACCAAACTTTTGATTATCTCTTTAAAGATGATGAGCATTTTAAGATTGGTCATCTAGATGCTTACAATATTCCAACGCCTGGACACACGCCAGCGTGCTTGAGTTATGTCATTGGTGATTCTGTCTTTGTTGGTGATACTTTATTCATGCCAGATTATGGTACGGCGAGATGTGATTTTCCTAAAGGAAGTGCGGATATACTTTTTGATTCTGTTCAAAAGTTATATGAACTACCCGATGATACGCGTGTTTATCTATGCCATGATTATAAGCCTGAAGGTAGAAATGAGTATTTCTATGAGACAACAATTGCCGCACAGAAACAAAGTAATATTCATTTGAAATCTGATACCGATCGACAAGATTTTGTAAAGATGCGTCAGAAACGTGATGCGACTTTGGCGATGCCTAAGTTGATTCTGCCATCTATACAAATCAATATGGATGCAGGTCGTTTTCCAGAACCAGAAAGTAATGGTGTGCGGTATTTAAAGTTACCATTCAATTTTTTTAAACGCTGATTAAAAAACTGATAAAAAAGGAAGATACACGTTATCTTCTTTTTTTATTTTCTATTAGAAATGTGAAAGCTATTTTGATACAGAATAATTGATTAAACTGTTTTAAATTTTTTCATGTTGTTAGATGTTAATGACTGTTTTAGAAATTGAAACACATCCACTGAAGCCATTCTTACCATATAATGCTAAGTTGCTAATGTTGGGAAGTTTTCCTCCTCCTCAAAACAGATGGAAGATGAATTTTTACTATCCAAATTATCAAAATGACATGTGGCGAATATTCGGATTAATATTTTTCAAAGATAAAAACTATTTCCTTGATTTATCAAATAAAAACTTTAAAGAACAAAAAATTCGTGAATTTTTGATAGAAATTGGTGTAGGAATATTCGATACCGCATTTCAAATTAAAAGATTACAAGGTAATGCATCTGATAAATTTCTAGAAATAGTCACGCCTACAGATTTGTCAGAATTACTCATCCAAATTCCTGCATGTCACACCATTATGACGACTGGTGATAAAGCGACAGATACACTGATGCAGCATTTTCCTGAGAACCCCATTAAACCGATGATTGGACAATCTGTGCAAGTAAACTATATGGAGCGAGAGTTAAGTTTATATCGTTTACCTTCATCGTCACGTGCTTATCCTTTAGCTCTAGATAAGAAGACAGAAGCATACAAGCTATTTTTTGAAGAAATTGGCTTGGTTTAGTTAAATACAGAGAATCATAATGAAAGATGTTGAAAGTCTAATTGATCTGCGAAACTACGCTGATGCATTTGAATGGCAAGAAACAGCGAATGTTAAGCGTCCGTGGAGAAAGGATTTCTTTGATTATTATGCCAATCTGATTAAGACGCATGCTTCTGATCAAGGTTATATTCTGGAGTTGGGAGCAGGGCCAGGATTTTTAGCGCAACATTTATTGTCGCAATTGCCCAATATTCAATATACCGCTTTCGATTTTTCTGAGGCTATGCATCAGCTTGCTCAACAGAAGTTAACTCCCTCTGAACGAGCAAGAGCGAATTATCTCATTGGAAACTTTAAAGAGCCTGAGTGGCAAAATGCTGTAAATCAAAAATATGACTTTATTATCATTCATCAGGCATTGCATGAGCTTCGACATAAAAAATATGCTGCCGATTTTCATAAAAAAGTAACAACCTTATTAGAACCTCAAGGTTGTTACTTGGTTTGTGATCATCTATATGCACCTCATGCCATGCAAAATGACCAGCTTTATATGAACAAACAGGAGCATATCGATGCTTTAAAAGCGGCAGCTTTTGAAAATATCAAGATGCCTTTAGAGATTGAGGGGCTGTGCCTGTTTGAAATGCGTTTAGATTAGATTTTCCATCATTCTTGGGTATTTGATCCATCTAAAATCATTGATCTTGATGTCACGGACATGAGTAAATTCAGACCAGATCAGTTGACTGCCTTTTGTCCATTGCAGTGGTTTCACTCGTTGTTCCACTGCAAGTTTCTCTGGTTCAGTTGCTGGACGTAAATCTCCAATTTCCACATATAAACGAACGCCAGGATAATCACTAAAATTTCCCTGAATCAGTGAAATTAGCCAGAACAGCTTTCCGCTATTAACAGACTGAATACAGGCTTTGGAATTTTGGCTAAGATTTTCACCCAATCTTTCTGTAAATGTATCAAAGAAATAAGCGGTTTGATTGTCATTTAAAAAGACAGTGCCGATAGGGGTAATATTGGGTTGCCCATACTGATCGACTGTTGCAATTGAAGCATGTATTGATGCTTTTTGTGCAAGTTTAAAAATCCGTTGAATATTTTTCCAGTCTTTTTCTAAAATCATGTGTTTATCCTTGTTATTGTTTCTCAAGGTAATTTAGCACATAAAAAGTAAGATAATATTGCTATTTAATTTTCAATAAATTGTCAATTCGGCAAATTCAATATGAGAGCATAGTTGATTTACATCATCCATTCCACTGGAAAATAAGAGACAAAATGCATGGTAAGACACTGAAATCTGGTACTTTCAGGGTCGTGATGATGTTGGGGTGTTGATCATTCTTTTGAATGTATTGGAAACACCAATGTCATGCGCTCAGCATTAGAATGCGCACATCGTGGTTGGGGACAATCTGTGATTATTGGTGTGGCTGGTGCAAGGCAAGAAATTTCAACTCGCCCATTCCAATTGGTGACAGGTCGAAATGGATTGGAACTGCTTTTGGTGGGGTAAAAGGGCGTTCACAATTACCTAAAATGGTTGAAGATGCAATGAAAGGTGAAATTCAACTTGCGCCATTTGTGACTCATACTATGTCGCTTGAAGACATTAATAAGGCTTTCGATTTAATGCATGAGAGTAAATCGATTCGTACCGTGATTCATTTTTAATTGTTAAAATCTGGATTTGATGATGCGTGTTGCATCATCAAAAGCTACATAATTAAGCATCTCAAAGCCACATATCAAAAAATACCTAAAATATAGAGCTCTAACGATCAAGATTTTTCTTCTGCTCAAAGCTAAGCTGACAATGATCAAATTCATAGCTTTCATTTCTCAAATTGCAAAATTCAAGAAAAACTTTGCTCTAAAACTAAGCTTAAGCCCTTAAATAAAATCGCATCTTGCTGAATTGTGGCGCAAGCGCATTAAAACAAAGCCTTTTTAGCACCATTAGTTAATCTACAAGTTTAAAATTTCATGGTGAATAAGGTAATTGATTGAATTTTATGTAAAAAATAAACTGGCACACTTTCTGCATTTATTTATCCAAACTTGTATACAAGATGGGATTCATAAAATGCATGAGATAAAAACTTTAGGTTGGACAATTTCAGAGTGGCAAACAGCTTATTCAAAAAATGAAATCCAACTTGATACTTTAAAAGATTTAGTTGCATCAATTGATCCTCAAGATAATGCGTGGATTTCAATTGCGACCGTAGAACAGATTGAACAGCAAATTCAATTTCTCAATGAATTAACTAAAGAAGCTGAGAGTTTAGCAAAACAATTTCCACTCTACGGCGTTCCGTTTGCAGTTAAAGATAATATTGATGTTGCAGGGTTTGTAACTACCGCAGCTTGTAAGGCATTTAATACATTTGCAGTACAAGATGCCGAAACAGTGCGTTTGTTGAAGCAAGCGGGTGCAATCGTAGTTGGTAAAACTAATCTTGATCAGTTTGCAACAGGTTTAGTAGGAACTCGCTCTCCATATGGTGCTGTTGCAAATACATTTAACTCTAAATATGTCAGTGGCGGCTCAAGTTCTGGTTCAGCAAGTGTGGTTGCCCGTGGATGTGTCCCATTTGCATTAGGCACAGACACCGCAGGTTCTGGTCGAGTGCCAGCGGCATTTAATAATATTGTTGGGCTAAAACCAACCAAAGGGCGGTTTTCAAATCGTGGTTTATTGCCTGCTTGTAAAAGTCTAGATTGTATTTCGATCTTTGCCTTGACTGTTGCAGATGCAGACTTGGTTGCAAATATTTTAGAAGCATATGATCCGTTGGATAGTTATTCACGTAAGCATCCAAAGAATGTTCCAGTGCATTTCTCTAGCAAATTAAAATTTGCCATTCCAGAAAAACTAAATTTCTTTGGGGATGAGCAATCAGAAAAAGCATTTCAGCAAACAATTCAATTGCTTGAATCATTAAATGCTGAAATTACTAGAATTGATTTTTCAGATTTTGAGCAACTGGCGGTGCAACTATATCAAGGTTCATGGGTGGCAGAGCGTACCGCAGCTGTTGAAAATTTACTCAACAGCAATACTGAGGATTTTGATCCAACGGTATTAGAAATTATTAAAAACGGTGAAAAATACTCAGCGGTGGATGCCTACAATGCAGAATATTTAAAACAAGATTTAACTCGAAAAATCCAACAAAGACTGGCTGACTTTGATGCCTTAATTGTTCCAACCGCACCTACAATTTATACCATTGAGCAGCTTCAACAAAATCCGATTGAATATAACGCTCATTTAGGAACATATACCAATTTTACCAATTTAGCCGATCTGAGTGCTTTAGCATTACCAGCAGGATTTAGGGCTGACCATTTACCATTTGGGGTCACTCTAATTGCACCAGCTTGGCATGATGCAGCATTAGTTCATTTTGGCAAAGCTTGGCAAAACTATCTTGCACTGAAATTAGGTGCATTGGATAAAGCTCTACCTTTAAGTTCTGCTACACCTATTTCGCAGCATCATATTCGCGTTGCAGTCGTCGGTGCTCATTTGACAGGTATGCCATTAAATTTCCAACTCACCACCCGTGATGCCGTACATATCGAAACCACTAAAACCTCAAAACATTATGCGCTGTATGCCTTAAACGGCACGATTCCGCCTAAACCAGGCTTAGCACGTCAAGAAGATGGTCAAAGCATTATCGTTGAACTTTGGGATGTTCCAACTGCTCGATTTGGTGAATTTGTTGCAGAAATTCCAACACCTTTAGGAATGGGCAATGTCGAATTAGAAGATGGGCGCTGGGTGAAAGGTTTTATCTGTGAGCCTTATGGCATAGATGATGCAGAGAATATTAGTCATTTTGGTGGATGGAGAGCTTATATCCAGCATCGTAACAGCCAAGCAGCAAACACAGCGAATTAATTTGGGGAAATCATCATGTTTAAAACTGTACTTATTGCAAACCGCGGTGAAATTGCTGTTCGAGCGATTCGCACACTTAAAAAATTAGGTGTAACCAGTGTTGCTGTGTATTCGGATAGTGATCGTTATGCGCAACATGTTGAAGATGCTGATATTGCAATTGCATTAGACGGTTTAAAGCCTGCCGATACTTATTTGAGTATCGAAAAATTAATTCAGGCAGCTAAACAAACTGGTGCTGAGGCAATCTTTCCTGGTTATGGCTTTCTGTCTGAAAGTGCTGATTTTTCTCGCGCTTGTGAAGAAAATAATATTGCCTTTATGGGACCAACAGCAGAGCAAATTTTAGAATTTGGTTTAAAACATCGTGCCCGTGAATTGGCGGCTGCGGCAAATGTACCAATGACTCCGGGAACAGGATTGTTAGATAGTTTAGAAGAGGCAATGACTGCCGCAGATCGAATTGGTTATCCAATCATGTTAAAGAGTACCGCTGGTGGTGGTGGTATTGGTTTGACCCGTTGTGATACGCCACAAGCCTTGACCGATGCTTATGAAAGTGTCAAACGCTTGGGAGAACAATTCTTTAAGGATGCAGGCGTATTTATTGAATGCTTTATTGATAAAGCGCGTCATGTTGAAGTGCAAATTTTTGGTGATGGAAAAGGGCAAGTCGTTGCATTTGGTGAGCGTGATTGCTCTTTGCAACGTCGTAACCAAAAAGTAGTAGAGGAAACGCCCGCGGCAAATTTACCTGAAGCGACACGTAAAAAACTACATCAAGCAGCGATAGAACTCGGGAAATCCGTTAATTATCGTAGTGCAGGAACAGTGGAGTTTATTTACGATGCCAATCGAGATGAGTTTTATTTTCTTGAAGTGAATACGCGTTTACAGGTTGAACATCCAGTCACTGAAATGGTGACAGGTCTAGACTTGATTGAATGCATGCTCAAAGTGGCTGCTGGTGATGAACTTGATTGGGCATATCTCAGCAATATTCAGCCTAAAGGTGCAGCGATTGAAGTCCGAGTTTATGCCGAAGATCCTATAAAAAATTTCCAACCAAGTCCCGGCGTGTTGACTGAAGTCGCCTTTCCAGAGGGTACACGTGTTGATACTTGGGTTAAAACAGGCACAGAGATTTCTCAATACTTCGACCCAATGATTGCCAAGATTATTGTGCATGCTGATGATCGTGCTAGTGCCATTGAAAAATTAAAAACCGTTTTGGCGGAAACACGCTTGAATGGTATTAGCACCAATCTGGATTATGCCCGTGCGATTATTTCCGATCGGCGTTTTGATGATATGCAAATCTGGACAAGAATGTTGGATGATTTCAACTACACGCCAAACGTAATTGAAGTGATTCAAGCAGGAACGTTGAGTTCAATTCAAGATTATCCGGGTCGTACGGGCTATTGGGATATAGGTGTACCGCCATCAGGTCCTATGGATGATTATGCTTTCCAGTTGTCGAATCGTATTGTCGGCAATGATGCCAAAGCCGCAGGTTTTGAGTTTACCCTTGTTGGGCCAACACTTAAATTCCATGCAGATGCAACCATTGCTTTGGGAGGTGCAAGCTGTACTGCTTTGTTAGATGATCAGGAAATTGATTTTTGGAGACCTGTTGCAGTCAAAGCAGGACAAATTCTAAAAATCGGTCAAGTTGAATCAGGTTGCCGTACTTATCTAGCCGTGCGTAATGGTTTGGATGTTCCTGTTTATTTGGGCAGTCGTTCTACCTTTGCACTTGGTAATTTTGGTGGTCATGCAGGGCGTACCTTGCGTGTCGGCGATATGATTAAAATGGTTGATCCAACATTTGCGAGCACAGAGTTGCCACTTGCTCATGATGAACCTCAAGCATTGTCGGCTGAATTGATTCCTGAATATAGTAATGAATGGGAAATTGCGGTGTTATATGGCCCGCACGGCGCACCAGATTTCTTTAAACCTGAATATGTAGAAGAGTTTTTTGCATCAGAGTGGACAGTTCACTTTAACTCAAATCGTTTAGGTGTTCGTTTATCAGGACCAACACCAAGCTGGGCACGAGAAAATGGTGGTGAAGCAGGTTTACATCCATCAAATGTCCATGACTGTGAATATGCGATCGGTGCAATTAACTTCACAGGCGATTTCCCTGTGATTCTGGCAAAAGATGGTCCAAGTTTAGGGGGGTTCGTTTGTCCTGTGACGATTGCCAAAGCCGAACTTTGGAAAGTGGGACAACTTAAAGCCGATGATAAAATTCGTTTCTATCCGATTAGTGTTGAACAAGCCAATGAACTTGAACGTCAGCAAATTGAAAATATCCAAAACTTTGCGGAAGCAAGCAAAATTGTAGAAACAATTGAGCCAATTCAAGAGGTTGTCAGTACGATTTTGGCACAACGTGAACCAACTGAATTATCGCCAAAAACAGTGTATCGTCAAGCAGGTGATAGTTATATTCTCTTAGAATACGGCGAAAATGTTTTAGATTTGGCTTTACGTTTACGAGTGCATCAACTGATTCAAATGATTCGTGATGCAAAAATTGCAGGCGTATTAGAACTTTCACCGGGTGTTCGTTCACTACAGATTAAATACGACGGCTTAGTCATTCCACAATCACAATTGATTGCCCAATTACTTCAACTCGAAGAAGAGATGGGTGATTTGAGCCAATTAAAAATCCCATCTCGGATCGTACATTTGCCGATGGCATTTGAAGATAGTGCCACTTTAGGCGCAGTTGAACGCTATCAAGAAAGTGTTTGCTCTAAAGCACCATGGTTGCCAAATAACGTTGACTTTATCCAACGCATTAATGGCTTAGCAGATCGAAATGAAGTCAAAGATATTATTTTTGATGCAAACTATTTAATTCTCGGCTTGGGTGATGTGTATTTAACTGCACCTTGTGCTGTGCCGATTGATCCACGCCATCGTTTACTCAGTTCAAAATATAATCCAGCACGTACCTTTACCGCAGAGGGAACAGTCGGTATTGGTGGTATGTACATGTGTATTTACGGCATGGATTCACCAGGCGGCTATCAATTGATTGGGCGTACTTTGCCAATTTGGAACAAGTTTAAGAAAAACAAACAATTTGGTGATAAGCAATGGTTCTTACAATTCTTTGATCAAATCAAATATTTTGAAGTGACTGAAGAAGAATTGAATCAATGGCGTGCTGACTTTGAAAATGGTCGTGCTGAGATCAAGATTGAAGAAACAGAGTTCGATTATGCAGATTATGTACAATTCTTAGATGATGAAGCTGAAAGTATTGCCGAGTTTAAAGCTAAGCAACAACAAGCATTCACAACTGAAGTGGATCGCTGGAAAGAGGAGTTTGCAGCTCAACCTGAAGAACAGATTCAAGAAAATAACCATGCTGATTACAGTCATTTAGCATCATTAAATGCATCGATGACAGGTAATATCTGGAAAATTTTTGTTGAACATGGTCAAGAGGTTAAAAAAGGTGAAACTGTTGCTATTATTGAAGCAATGAAAATGGAACTTCCTGTCTATGCAGAAGAAGATGGCATTGTAAAAGCCATTATTTGTAGAGCAGGGCAAACCGTACATAGTGGTGAACCATTGGTTTATATGGAATAAGGCAAGGTTGCATGAAAGAAACCAAAATAAAAACAACAAAAAGCTCAGACAATTTGTCTGAGTTGGTTTACCAACGTATCAAGAATGATATCTTTGATTTCAAACTGATGCCGGGTGAACGTTTCACTGAATCTGAAGTTGCAAAAGCTTATGATGTAAGTCGCACCCCAATCCGACAAGCGCTATATCGTTTGCAACAAGAGGGTTATGTTGATGTGAGTTTTCGTAGCGGTTGGCAAATCCGACCGCTCAATTTTCGTTATTATGAAGAACTTTATGATGTGCGGATCGTATTAGAAAAAGATTCCATTCGTAAACTTTGCCAGATTGATCATCAAAACTCAGTTGAATTATCTGTTTTAAAAGATTTATGGCTGCTTGAACCTCATCAATATCTAAAAGAAATTAAACAACTCTCACAACAAGATGAAGATTTTCATTGCGCTTTGGTTCGCGCCTCTGGCAATAATGAAATGGCAAGGATTCATCGTGACTTGAGCGAGCGAATCCGTATTATTCGTCGTTTAGACTTCTCTAAAGATTATCGTGTTGAAGCGACTTATCAGGAGCATCAGAAAATATTGGGTTATATTTTTAATCGTAAAGTAGATGAAGCCATTCAGGCGATTGAAGCACATATTATGCAAAGTCGTGATGAAGTGAAAAAAATTACTTTACAGATGTTGGATTCGAGTCAGTTTTATTAGGTTTTAAATAATAACCTTCCATAAGAGTCGTTAGATTTTTATAAATATATTTTTGAATACTTTGGTAGGGACTGTTGTCGGCTATTTGATGAATTAAACATTTAACAGGTCAGCTGCGAGATGTTCTATAACTCAAAACGCAGACATGGTTCCAATGGTCAGCGTTCTTCATTAGATTATGAAAAGGCCCATCAAAATATGGCTATGTGTGTCTAGAATTTTGGTGGCTATTCACTTGGAAGTAAGGCAGATTTAATTGTTCATAAATAGGCTAGAAAAACAGACAAAAGTTATCAATTACATAAAATATAGGACTTACGCACTATTATTTATAGATTCTCTGTGGTAGGAGATGATTTTTATCGAGAATAAAGTCATCAATGA
>NZ_JANHGP010000040.1:0-32528 GCF_024494585.1 Acinetobacter sp. 5862 | reverse complement strand
TTTTTATATAGGTTTGCATACAAGTGATTTGAATATATAAACATTTTAATTACTCCTACAAAATAATTTGACTGATGTGTTTGATTCATATTTTCTAGAATTTACCAAACTTCTTTTCTAAGCTGTTGTTTGGTGTTTTGTCTTTCTCGACGGTGCTGAGCTCTAGGTTTTTCTGTTTCATGGATCCCTCCTTTTTGTAGTAAAGGGGAGAGCGCAACAGGATTACGAACTTTGATTTTAGGCATTGCTTTAAGTTTCATCTATTTAACCTTTTATACATAGAACTTGTTTAAGGGTGTGCACGATTTCGATTAAATCTGATTGGTTTGCCATGACTTGATCGATATCTTTATATGCACTTGGTATTTCGTCAATTACACCACTGTCTTTACGACATTCAATACCTTGGGTCTGTTGAATCAAATCCTCTTGACCAAAAAGTAATTTGGCTTTACTACGGCTCATTTTTCGTCCTGCGCCATGTGAACATGAGCAGAATGAATCAGGATTCGCTTTGCCTTTCACAATATAAGAGCGAGCCCCCATAGAACCAGGAATGATGCCTAATTCATCTTGGCCCGCTCGAATTGCCCCCTTACGTGTGATTAAGAGATGCTCACCAAAATAAGTTTCTTGACTGACGTAATTATGGTGGCAATTAATCGCTTCTTTGGTCAATTGAAAAGATGGTAGCAGTGGGCGGATTGCCTCTAAAATCAGACGCATCATTTCACGTCGATTTTCAAATGCATATTCTTGTGCCCATTCCACGGCTTCAACATAGTCATTAAAACTATTTGAGCCTTCTGCAAAATAACTCAAGTCCTTATCTGGGACATGCCCAAATCGATGTTGAGCTTCTTTCTTTGCTAGCTCGATAAAATAAGTTCCAATCACATTACCTAAACCACGGCTACCCGAATGGAGCATGACCCAAACGTCCTGATTTTCATCTAAACAGAGTTCGATAAAGTGATTGCCACCGCCTAAGGTACCGAGTTGTTTTTGCCATGTCGCATCAAACTTTCTGAGCATCCGAACTAAGCCAGGGTGCTTTTTAATGATCGGCTGCAAGCGTTTTTCCAGTGGAATAATGCTTGAGGCTTTCGCCTTAATTTGTTTGTGTAATTCAAAGCCTACAGGGACTTTACGTTCAATTGCATGGCGTAAAGGTGCCAGATTATCTGGCAACTGTGATGCTTTGAGATTGAGTCGGATAGCATTCATGCCACAACCGATGTCGACACCGACAGCAGCAGGAATAATTGCATGTTTGGTTGGAATGACGCTGCCAACAGTTGCGCCTTTACCGACATGCACATCAGGCATCACGGCAATATGTGAATACACAAATTGCAGTTGTGCCATTTTCTTTAGTTGTTCAATGCTTTCGCTATCAATATCATTGGTGAATATTTTTACTGGAACACCATATTCAGCATCAGCATTAAGTATTTTTTGTATGCCCATTTTGTTTGCTCGGTTATTTTAATATTGTGTCCGAATAGGCATGAAAAAACCTAGCGAATGCTAGGTTAAGTAGAGCATTCGGACAAGTGATGATTGGATTTGTACACTTGTCCGTGAGTCGACAGTGCCAAATCTTAGAGTGTTGTTCCTTGTAGTGCTGGCATGATGTCGTACTCCTATATAATAGTATAGCTGAAAATATGAGCTACTAATTTTACTGATATTTAGTTAAGGGTCAAGTGAATTTTTGGCTTTTTATTCGCCTTCTTTCACGTTCATGTCTTTATATGCAATCAACTTAGTTTTGTGCTTCCATTTATAACCCAACCAGATCGCCAAAAATAATGGGATACTGATATAGGTTGAAACTAAGCCTAACCAATCAATTTTACCACCTAGCACAGCTTGATAGTTTTGTCCTAAAATAATGATTGAACACAGAATGAAGGCAAACCATGGTGCAAATGGGAAAAACTTGGCACGGTAAGCCAAATCTTCTAATTTATAACCTTGAGCAATATAACCTTTACGGAAACGATAATGTGAAATTGCAATTCCTAACCAAACGATAAAACCACACATTCCAGACATATTTAACAACCAGTTAAATACTTGTTTTTCGCCGATAAATGTGGTCAAGAAGCACAGAGCAGCAACGGCAGTGGTTGCATAAAGTGCATTCATGGGTACGCCACGACCATCAAGTTTTGAGAACCATTTTGGCGCTCGTCCTTCTTTTGCCATATCGAACAGCATACGTGTAGATGAGTACATCCCAGAGTTACCCGCAGATAAAATTGCACTCAGAATAACCGCATTCATCAAGCTTGCAGCAAAGGCAAAGCCTGCTTTTTCGTACAATAAGGTAAATGGTGAGAGTGCAATATCTTCACTTTGTGCAGCTTTTAATAGAAGTGGGTCATCATAGCTTACCAATGTACCAATGATAAAAATACATAAGATATAAAACAGTAAAATACGCCAGAAGATTTGTTTAATCGCCAAAGGAATCGTTTTCTTTGGATCTTTAGATTCACCTGCGGCAACACCAACCATTTCAGTTCCTTGGAAGGAGAATCCAGCGATCATTGCAACACCAATCAGGGCTTGTAAGCCGCCAACAAACGGTGCATCTTTATAATGCCACTGTTGAAAGGTTGATACATTCGGTGTCATCATAATTTTAAAAATCATCCAGATACCGATGACAATAAACACAATGATTGCAAGCACTTTAATCAAAGAAAATAAGAATTCACTTTCACCAAAGCCTTTTACCGTCAATGCATTAATCGCAAAAATAATGGTAAGGAAGATTGCACTCCAATAAAACCCAGGAATATCTGGGAACCAGAATTTCATGATGAACTGAACTGCGACCAATTCAAAAGCAACGGTAATTGCCCAGTTGTACCAATAGTTCCATCCTAAAGCAAAACCAAAACCTTCTTCTACATAGCGACTACCATAGGTGAAGAAAGCACCAGAACTTGGGTTATGAGTTGCAAGCTCACCTAAACTAGTCATCAAGAAATAAATCATGATTCCAATAAGTGCATAAGCGAGTAGCGCACCGCCAGGACCTGCGGTAGCAATCGTAGAACCTGAAGCAAGGAATAAGCCTGTACCAATCGATCCACCGATGGCAATCATATTGAGATGGCGTGCCCCAAGCTTACGCTGTAGGTGTTGAGGAGCAGAAATATCGCTCATAAGATTTCCTTAAACCGAATAAGGGTCAGTTGACACTTAAAATTACGTGTTAGGTTGAGATGTCAACCAACCTTGCCTGCACAGACATATAACACTTTGAATCCCTGTTGATCTGCCTTCACAAGACATTGACCAAAGCTCTGCTCAATCAGAGGTGGATAATTTAGAAAACGATTAGCCACGATCCATAGTTCACCTGAACTTTTCAGATGCTTTTTCGCCAATTGGCAGAGTTCTTCACTTGCATCGTAATTGGTATGAATGCCTTGATGAAAAGGTGGATTACTCACGATGGCATCTAGATCTTTAGGTGCATCAACAAAACCTGTGACAGGCTGTAGATATAGCTGTGCTAAGTTCAGATCATTTTTTTGAAAAGTGAACTCAGTAGACCGTAATGCAAATGCATCAACATCAAGTGCAAAAATGTGCTGGTTTGCATTTATTTTGGCTAAATAAGCACTAATAATTCCAGCACCGCAACCAAAGTCGGCAATCTTACCTGATTTTACTTGGCTCAGGTAAGGGAGTAATACAGCTGTTCCAATATCTAAATGGTCTTGACTAAATACACCCGGTAAAGCACAGATTTCGAGCTGTTCTTGATTGACTTGCACAATATAGTTTTTTAACCAATGGTCAAGTGGTTTGTGTATTTCAGTCTTTTCAATTTTCATGTGCCAAAATTGACAGTGGCGTGCGCTATCAAGTTTGAAGGCTTTACCATACTGCAACAGCTGTTTTGCAGCACGTTCAACACCGCCTTTTTTTTCACCTACTAAAAATACGCTTTGACCTAGTGTTAACTGGCTAACTACGACATGAAGGATATAATTCAATAACTCTTTAGATTTTGGAACGAAAATAACAACCTGATCAAAACTTGCTTGTGGAAACTCAACTGAAAAATGTGAATTTATACCACTGCTTTGAAAACCTTGATGATCAGCATAATTCCAAGTCCAGACAGACGCTTGCACTTGGCTAGGTAAATTTTTTGCGAGTTGATCGTTGGGCGCATTAATCAGTAAAACTTGCCCATTTAAATAATCTTGTTGTCGTATAACGACTTCACTACGTGGATCCATTTTGATCTCTCATCAAAAACAAAGCCCAGTGGTGAAACTGGGCAATTACGATGGTTAAAAGACTATTTTTGAGTTTCAGGTAAAACAATATTTAAAATCAAGGCTGCAATACCACCTGTTGCAACACCTGAGCTGAAAATATTTTTAAATAATTCAGGAAGGTGTTCTAGGATTTGTGGTACTTGTGCTACCCCTAAGCCTAGTGCTAATGAGATCGCAATAATTAACAATGCACGACGATCTAAATGGATCGTTGATAAAATATTAATACCAGATGCTGCCACAGCGCCGAACATCACCATCACCGCACCGCCAAGTACCGCTTGTGGAACCGCTTGAATCACAGCAGCCACAGCAGGGAATAAACCTAATAAGATCAATAATACTGCAATCCAAAGACCTACATAACGGCTCGCAACACCAGTCAACTGGATCACACCATTGTTTTGTGCAAATACAGAACTTGGGAAAGTATTGAAAATACCTGCTATGAAAGAGTTGGCACCATTCACAAGTACGCCACCTTTGATACGTTGCATCCAAACGGGACCATCTACAGGTTGATTGGAAATTTTGCTGGTTGCTGTGACATCACCAATAGCCTCTAGAGAAGTTACTAGATAAATAAAAGCCATTGGAATAAACAAGCTCCAAGAAAAGCTCAATCCAAAATGCATTGGTGTTGGGATTTGAATAATCGGGGCTTCTTGTAATACGGAAAAGTTTAAATGTCCCATAAATCCAGCAAGTACATAACCGATGACTAAAGCGATCAAAATTGCTGAACTTTTTACCCAAATAATTTGAACACGATTCAATAAAATAATGACCGCCAGTACTGTACAGGACATGATCAGATTGTCTGTATTGGCAAAAGTATGATCTTGCATGGCCATATAACCACCTCCCATGCTAATCAGACCTTCTTTAATCAGTGTCAAACCAATCAACAGAACGACGATTCCTGTAACGAGAGGAGTAATCAGCTTTTTTACCCAAGGTAAAATTTGAGATACGCCCATTTCGATAAATGAACCTGCAATTACCACACCGAAAATAGCAGCCATAACTTGTTCGACAGGTGTGCCAGCGGCTACCATTGCGCTACCTATACCAATGATAGGACCAATAAAGTTAAAACTTGTCCCTTGAACAATCAATAGTCCTGCACCGAAAGGACCGACTTTTTTACACTGTAAAAAGGTTGCAATTCCTGAGATGATCAGAGACATCGACAGGATCATATTGGTGTCTTCACGAGATACACCAAGTGCTAAGCAAATTAATAATCCTGGAGTGACAATCGGGACTAAAATTGCTAAAAGATGTTGTAAAGCCGCTAAAAATGCGATGAACGGTTTTGGACGATCATTGAGTCCGTAGACGAGATCAAGTGGCTGTTCGGGTTGAGAATTTGACATGGGAGTATAAGAAAAGCGATAAGCAATAGTGGAATATTCTAATAGAGTTAGGCTACTTTACCAACGATTCTGAAACAGTTCGTCCGAAAAAAAAGTTTCATGTCAACAAACTGTCACTACTAAAGTTTAGGATTTTTCTATATAATCTGCCCTCAAATTTTAAGCGTATCGAATTCTATGTCTGATATTAAGAATCTCCGCAATATCGCAATTATTGCGCACGTCGACCACGGTAAAACCACGCTTGTCGATAAATTACTTCAACAATCTGGTGCTTTAGGTGACCGTGCAGGCGAGATTGAGCGTGTCATGGACTCGAATGCGCTTGAAAGTGAACGTGGTATTACTATTCTTGCAAAAAATACGTCAATTACGTGGTTAGATCAACGTACTGACACAACTTACCGTATCAATATCGTAGACACCCCAGGACATGCGGACTTCGGCGGTGAAGTTGAACGTGTAATGTCGATGGTTGACTGTGTATTGCTTCTTGTTGACTCTCAAGAAGGTCCAATGCCACAAACTCGCTTTGTAACGCAAAAAGCGTTCGCGCGTGGTTTGAAGCCAATCGTAATTATCAACAAAGTTGATAAGCCAAGTGCACGTTGCGACTGGGTAATCGATCAAGTATTTGACTTGTTTGATAACTTGGGTGCAACTGATGAACAGTTAGATTTCCCAATCGTTTATGCTTCTGGTTTACGTGGTGTAGCTGGTCCTTCTCCTGAAGAATTAGCGGAAGATATGACACCATTGTTCCAAACTATCGTTGATATCGTTGAACCACCAGCAGTTGATGTTGATGGTCCATTCCAAATGCAGATTTCTTCACTTGACTATAACAGCTTCGTTGGTGTTATCGGTGTTGGTCGTATTCAGCGTGGTGGTGTAAAAACGAATACTCCTGTGACTGTGATTGATAAAGAAGGCAATACACGTAACGGTCGTATCTTAAAAATCATGGGTTACCACGGTTTAGAGCGTATTGATGTTGAAGAAGCATCAGCAGGTGATATTGTTTGTATCACTGGTATTGATGCACTCAATATTTCTGACACAATTTGTGATCAAAAAAATGTAGAAGCTTTGCCACCATTGTCCGTAGATGAACCTACGGTTTCGATGACATTCCAAGTCAACAACTCACCGTTTGCTGGTAAAGAAGGTAAATTTGTAACTTCACGTAATATTCGTGAACGTCTTGATCGTGAATTGATTCACAACGTCGCATTACGCGTTGAAGATACTGACAGTCCAGACCGTTTTAAAGTTTCTGGTCGTGGTGAACTTCACCTTTCAGTATTGATTGAAAATATGCGTCGTGAAGGCTTTGAAATGGGCGTATCACGTCCACAAGTGATCATGAAAGAAGTTGATGGCGAAAGACAAGAGCCATACGAAAACGTAACGTTTGATGTTGAAGAACAACATCAAGGTTCAGTAATGGAACAAATGGGTCACCGTAAAGGCGAAATGACCAATATGGAAGTTGACGGAAAAGGTCGTATCCGTATTGAAGCAACTGTACCTTCACGTGGTTTAATTGGATTCCGTTCTGAGTTCTTAACCATGACTTCTGGTACAGGGATCATGACATCAAGCTTCTCGCACTACGGTCCTGTTAAGCAAGGTACTGTTGCGAAGCGTCAAAACGGTGTATTGATTTCTATGGTTCAAGGTACTTGCTTGGGCTATGCATTATTCAGCTTACAAGACCGTGGTCGTTTATTCGCTAAACCTCAGTTAGAAGTTTATGAAGGTATGATCGTGGGTATTAACTCGCGTTCGGACGATATGGTTGTTAACCCAACTAAAGCAAAACAATTAACCAACGTTCGTGCGTCTGGTACGGATGATGCTTTAACTTTAACGCCTGCAATTGAATATACGCTTGAACAAGCACTTGAATTCATTGAAGATGATGAGTTAGTTGAAGTAACACCAAAATCGATCCGTATTCGTAAACGTTACTTAACTGAAAACGAACGTAAGCGTAACCGTGATAAATAATTTTTCTTCACTGAAAAATGACAAAACCGCTAAATTTATTTAGCGGTTTTTTATTGCATAAATTTCAGGGTAGGGACATCCTTAAACATATATTTTTATTAAAATAAAAAAGTGTTGTTAAAGTGTGAAATAGCTTTCTTTTTTTGATGAAAATATTAAATTATGAGCATTATGTGGATAGCCGCAACTGTGTAATAAACAATGCAAAATGGGTTGCGATTAAGTTCAACTCTGGAGAGTTATAAATGAGTATTATTCAAGAATTTAAAGAATTTGCCATCAAAGGCAATATGATGGATCTTGCCATTGGTGTCATCATTGGTGGTGCATTTGGTAAAATTATTGATTCATTGGTGAAAGATATCATCATGCCACTTATTTCAGTTATTACTGGTGGGGGTGTTGATTTTACACAGAAGTTTATTGTGCTCGGAGACAATCCAAATAATTTACAGTCTTTAGATCAATTAACGAAAGCAGGTGTCAATGTTTTAACCTATGGTAATTTCTTAACCATCTTTATTAATTTCATTATTTTGGCATGGGTTGTGTTTCTTATGGTGAAAGTAATGAATCGTATGCGTAAACAAAAAGAAGCAGCGCCAGCAGCACCAGCGCCTACACCTGAAGATATTCAATTATTACGTGAAATTAGAGACTCTTTGAAAAAATAAGTACTTATTATTTTCATAAAAAACGGCATTTAAAAATGCCGTTTTTTATTGGAAATAGATAATTCCATATTTGGAACGCAAGCTTTTACATGGAAAATTGCAAGATTTGACTTTAAAATATTTGCATATTTGAATGGAACAGCAATCATGAACCAACTATTTGTCTATGGCACACTTTGCCCAAACCGAGAAAATGCGCATATTTTGGGTGGAATCGGTGGAGATTGGCAAAAAGCATCGGTACACGGCACAATTCATATTTTAGATTGGGGACCAGACAAAGGTTTACCTGCCTTAGTTTTGGCTGAACAAGATCCATTAATCATGGGATATTTATTCAGCACGGAAAAATTAGAACAAAACTGGCAAATGTTAGATGAGTTTGAAGGATTCCAATATGAGCGAGTTGTTGCTGAGGTTATCTTGGAATCTGGTGAAAAAATACATGCATGGACTTATGTGATGAAACCGCAAGAATTAAAATAACTGAGAAGAGGAGAGAGCTTAAAATAATTAAGCTCAAACCATTATCTTAAGCCATCCATGCGAAATTTCACTTCAATTAAGTGAAAACCAAATTGGCTTTTGATTGGACCATGTAAAATACGCTCGGCTGCAGTAAAAACTAATTTATCAATAACAGGGACCAATTGCCCCTTTTTCACTTCACCGAGTTCGCCTCCACGTTTAGCTGAGTTGCAAGTAGAGTATTGTTTGGCGATTTTGTTAAAATCAGCACCAGACTGAATTCGTTTTTTTAGCTGTTCGGCTAAGTCTTTATCTTTGACGAGAATGTGTCGAACAATTGCAGTTTGCATAAGGTTGTTCTCCTTGATTGCATCTTAAATGGTCTATACTTTGCTTAGTTTCAAAGGTTGGCATTGTGGACAAAATACACTAGCACGTTGACCTAACTTTAAGTTTTCTAATGTAGTTTCACAATTAACACACATTTCACCTGCGCGACCATAAGCTAAAAGTGTCTGCTGAAAGTAACCATTTTCACCCATGGCATTACTATAGTCACGCAAAGTTGATCCACCTAAATCAATTGCTTGTTTTAAGATGCGTTTTACTTCGATGACTAACTTTTCCACTTGTGCTTTGCTCAGCGTCGAAGCAGGTTGCGCAGGATGAACCCCAATGTTGAATAAACTTTCAGTTGCATAAATATTGCCCACACCAACCACTATATGGTTATCCATTAAAGCAATTTTAATGCCGACATTTTTTTTAGCTAATTTTTCATGCAAATATGTTGGATTAAAATTTTCAGTTAATGGTTCTGGCCCTAGCGTATCAATCAATTTACTTTGATTGGTTTCATCTAACCATAGAATACACCCAAAGCGCCGTGGGTCATGGTAGCGGAGTTGCTGATCTTCAAATTCGATCACAAGATGGTCATGCTTTTTTAATTCATCACTGGATTGACATAGGCGAAAGCTTCCTGACATACCTAAGTGCCAAAGCATTTGATCTTGTTCAAATTCAGCCAAAATATATTTGGAACGACGTTTGAGTTGAGTTAAACGTTGACCAATTAATTTTTCAATATCATCAGGGATAGGCCAGCGCAAACTAGGATTGTGTACTCTTACAGCTTGTACACGTTGCTCTAAAAGCGGCAGTAAACTGGTTTTTGTGGTTTCAACTTCAGGAAGTTCTGGCATAGTGAGCTCAAGTTGTTTCAACAACAATACAATGAGGGTAAATGTTTAACTTACAATTATGACGATATTTAATTTGATTGGCTAATCATCATTAAAATTGATTTTTGGTTTTTTAGCTAAGGTTAAAGATCTAATCTAATTATAAAATAATGAAATACTTACTTTAAAAAGCTTGCCCTTAAATTCTGTGAAACAAGGAATTTTCATACCTTTAGTAAAAATTTTTTTTATATGGTTGTGTTGCAATAAGCATGGGTTTGAATGGTTCTTTTGCTTAGGCTGCTGAATCAGAAGTCGATCGGCCCATACAACTTCCGACAATAAAGGTCGGAGCAATTCGTACTGACACAGCTTATATTGAAACACCAGCATCAATCTTTAGGGTAGATATGCCTAAAAACGATCAGAGCTTAGAAGTTGATTTAACTGAGCTTGTGAAGGGGATACCGAGTGTTCAACTGCGCAATCGAGAGAATTATGCCCAAGATTTGCAACTTTCTATGCGTGGTTTTGGTGCACATCCCACATTTGAAGTTCGTGGAATTCTTTTATATAGCGATGCTATTCCTGCCACAATGCCAGATTGACAAAGGCAAACCTCAAATATTGATTTAAGGAATTTAAGTCATCTTGAAGTATTAACAGGTCCATTTTCTTCGTTATATGGAAATTCTTCAGGAGGTACGATTTTAGTAAAAACAAAGGAAGGACAGGGTAAAGATTCGATAGAAATGAGTTGTGCGGGCGGTAGTCATCACAAAAATCATGCTGGTTTAGTTTTCAATACGGTTTAAAAAATCAAAATGAACCAAGTTATATGATTAACTCATCCTATTTTGATACAGATGGTTATCGCAATTATAGCAGTACAGAAAGTATCAAACCAATTCTGAAAAAAATACATGTTTACTTTTTAATGACAACTTAAACAATTGCATCGGCTTATACTGGATATACATTTCACTATACGGATTGGAGTTTAAATGGATTTAACCCTATAGATAATTTATTTAATAAACAATATATCGGTTCAGTGATTGTGAACGAAGGAAATAATCGTTTCTTTGAACCTGCAGATGGGCGCAATTGGAGTGCAGGGATTAAGTTAAGCAAACAATTTTAAATAAAAAGCAGCACTCTTTAGAGGGGGAGTGCTGCTGAATTGATTTTAGTTCTTTGTTTTTAGTGAAGCTGCTTTTTTTGCAGCAATTGCTTCTTCAACTTTAGCCAATGATTCCTTCGCATTTGGATAGTTAGCTGCTGCTAAGCGAGTAAAAATATTTTTTGCCTGCTCTAAATCTTGGTCAACAATACCTCCATTTGCTAACATATTACCGAGAACCATTAAAGATGGTGCATAACCTTTTTTAGCTAAATCTTTAAGGCTATCAATCGCCTGTGCTTGCATAATAGGATTTTTATTTTTAACACCAACACTCAAATCGTAGATTGTTTTGAGATGTTTTGCTGGATAATAATCTTTCCGTAGCAATGGTAATAGTTTCTGAACAGCAATCTGATCGTATTCAGGTTTACCTTGCTCAAATAAAATTTTTGCAGTTTCAACAATGGCTTCATCAGAGCCTTGTTTAGAAGCTTTATCTAAATATTCTTTGTATTTTTGATTATTCTTAGTGATGCCCAAATCACCTTTATGATAAGCCTGTGCTAATGTATAACTGGCTTGAGCAAAGCCTTTATTTGAAGCATCTTGATAATGCTGTGCGGCTTTCTTTTCATCCTTTACTGTGCCTTGACCAACTTGAGTCATATAACCTAGGTTATAAATTGCTTGGGCATTCCCTGTATCTGCGAGACGCTGCATTTCTTGAAACGCAGCAGGGTAGTTTTTTGCTTCGTATAGTTTAGTTGCTTGAGCAAATGCATCTGGTTTTGCAGTTACTTTACTATCAGCCGCAAATGTTGAATGACTTGTAGCAAGAATTAAGCTGGCAATCAGCAACTTTTTCATTTTATTTATTCCTTTCACAGATATCTGCTTTAATCCATTACATGGCAGTTTTGAATGCCTTCATCATAAAAGTTTGCTGTGAAATGTAAATATGGATTTTGTATAAATCTTGCTTAATTAATTTATTTTAATTTTTATATTATTTAATATAAATCAGAGTCTTATGTTGTAAGTGGTGGCTTGCCAGTCAACTGAAAAGCCACACCTAATTAGATACTATTTTTTAGTTTGTGCTTCTAATAGAAGTTGTTCAATTTGTTGAGCATTTTGTGGTAAGCCCGCGACTCTAGTGCCATTTTCAAGGAAGATTGTAGGTGTCCCACTAATTTCTAGATTTTGTCCTAAAGCAATATTTTTCTGTACAGGTGTTTCACATGTACCTGAATTTTGGGCTAACTTACGATGTAGCATGTAATCTTCCCAAGCCTCATATTGGCTTTTTGCACACCAAATTTTATTTGCTGCAGTTTCAGCTTGTGGATGCAATTTCTTAAGTGGGAATAAAAAAATGTAGACCGTTACATTGTCGATAGAGGTCATATATTGTTCAAGTTTTTGACAATATGGGCAATCGGGATCGGTAAAGACATATAAAGTACGTTCGCCTTTACCTTTGATGTGCTTAATGGCTTGTTTGAGAGGAAGTTGTTTTACATCAATTTTACTCAGTTCAGAAATACGATCTTCTGTTAGGTTTTTCTGATTTTTTACATCGAGTAAATTGCCAAAAAAAAGATATTTAGCACTTTCATCTGTATAGATAATCTTACCAGACACATAGACTTCATAAATTCCACTTAGTGGAGATGGGGTGACTGAAGTAACGGGAATATCTGGATAATTTTGTTTAAAGTTTTGTTCTAAGGTTCTGCTATCAGCATGTACTATTTGTAAGCTTAATAGACTCAGTGATAAGGCTGATAGCCAAGTTTTGATGGTTATTTTCATTTGAGAGAGATATTGTTGAGAATAGGTGAACAATAACCTTCATTTCGATTCTCGACAAGAATGATCATTAAACTTTATTTCAAATAAGGCTGCATTGCCAATTGCATTAATTCAATTAGTTCGGGATCCATCTCTATATCGACCAGAAGCATCTATCCATATAGAGCCTCTGATGTTTGAAAGAGTATAAAGATCTGGAATAGGTGTTTTATCTATAAATTCTGGTTTTAATTCATTAGGAAGGCTTTGGATTCTTTGATTAATTTTTTCTGTGTTAGCAAAACTAGATTGCATATTAAATAAAGCGGTAGCCATCGTAATCATAAAAAGTAATGTAGACTTGAGTACAGCTAATTCCGATAAATTGAATAAAATAAAAAAGTATTTGTTTTAAATAAGAGTATATGCTTAATTTTAATTAGAGGATCTTATTTATAATTAAAAAGCCCTAGTAAAAGGGCTTTTGTTTAAAATGATTATTGTGGTCGTGCTACATCACCATTTAATACTTCTGGTAAATCCAAAACCTTTACACCAAGTTCTTCTAAAGCAACTGGTTTTGCAATTACAAGTGCGATATAGCCATCTTCACATGCAGCACTATTCACAACCTCAACATCTTTACTTAGCTGGCTAGCAGGAGAAGGCACAGTATCTTTGCCTTGGATTAAATGTAACCAATGTTTTGGTTTTGCTTTAAACCATAGACGTGCCACAATTTCCTGACCTAAATAACAACCTTTGTCAAAATGTACACCATCACGTTGATGCAAACGTAGTTCTTGTGGTTGAAACAAATGTTCTGTACTTTGACTAATCCATGCTTGACCTGACTGAATCGCTTGAATTTGCCAAGCATCGATGTCTGTCTCCACTGAAGAAAACTCAGTTTGGATGCCATTTAATGAAGGAAAAACAGATCCTATTTCTTCTAATTTCATTTTTGAAAAAGCACCAAACTTTTTAATATGTTTGGAAAACTCTTCGGCTTGATCTTGGGTGGTTACAAGTTCAAAACTTTCTGGATTTAATCTTTTAATCCATAGCCCAAAATGAATACGTCCTTTTAAGTCACAAATAGCGGTATAGCGATTTTCATTTTCAGGGAGACGTTCTACATGAACAGTCACTTGACCCTGTAGAAATTTTTGCGCATCTACACCATTCAAGCTAAAAGCAGTAAAAGCAAGCTGACTCATAGATTAATCCCAAAGCTGCGTTCTTATCACTAAATATGGAGTGCTATTTTGCGCCATTTTTTACAAAAAAGCAGCTTTAGATTCTAGATATTCGGGTTCAATTGAGCGATTGAAGGAATAGTATTTCATGACTAAATCGGTATGATAGAGGCACGAATTAAAAATAACTTAGTCTGAGAATAATAATGAGTGGAACAGTACAACTACATCGTGTATTTAATGCACCACCAGTTCGTGTTTTTAAAGCCTTTCTCGATCCAGATGCCTTAGTAAAATGGATGCCACCTCATGGTTTTACTGCCAAAATCCATCACTTAGACCCACAAGAGGGTGGAACATACAAAATGTCATTTACTAACTTTTCAACTGGACAAATTCATTCATTTGGAGGAACGTATATTGAACTTATCCCGAATGAATTATTACGCTATACCGATAAGTTTGATGATCCTAATTTACTAGGTGAAATTCAGGTCACAATAAAATTAAAATCAGTGGCAGTAGGAACCGAAGTGCATATTACTCAAGAGGGAATACCTGATGTTATTCCTGTTGAAGCGTGTTATTTAGGTTGGCAGGAATCTCTGTATTTATTGGGATTGCTGATTCAAGCTGAAATTCCAAATGAATAACAACTCCTTAGCTTAATTCAAACTAGCTAAATTTTTAATATTTAATCATATTGGGGAATATTATGTCTGAACAAATTCTTGAACACAGAGAACAATTGGCTCGTGTTGCCATGCGCGAAGCTTTAGAAAATCAACAAGCAGAAGATAGTGTGGAGTTATTTATTCAACATCATCTTGAAGAAGTTGAACCTGAATATTGGGAAAAATATTTTGACACATCAAAACCTAATTTATTACAAATTTTAGAGTTACTGGTATTAGATTCACGTTGGGATGAGGGGGATCTGGAAAGTTATGAAATTTTAGATTTCACCTTACCAGATGAGATCACAAATTACGTTATCTGCGTTAGTTTTGATTCAAAAGGGCAAGTTGTTAATATTTCAATGGAAAGCTGAAAAATTTGTGAGATCTGGGGGTAGGCTGATGTGAGAATTGAGATTAAACGTATTTATGATCCTGTTGAGCCGACTGATGGACAGCGTGTACTCGTAGATCGTTTTGGCCAAGGGGAATATCGAAAGAGCAGGCACATTTAGATTTATGGCTTAAAGATATTGCCCCCTCAACTGAATTGAGAAAAGCGTTTTGTCATAAGGTTGAACATTGGCTGAGCTTTCAGGAAGGATATTATGAAGAGCTTAAAGAAAACCCTTATGTAAATCAGCTTAAAGACATGGCACAGCAACAGCAAGTAACACTCATTTACGCAGCTAAAGATCTTAAGCTTAATCATGCTAGTACTTAAAAATTATTTAATTGGACAAGCGATTCAAGCTTAAATTTTGAAAAAATGCGTCTATCGATCATAATAGTGCTTTTGAGATGTTTTTATGTCTTTTCCACACTGCCCAAAATGCCAATCAGAATATACTTACCAAGATGGCGACTTATTGATTTGCCCTGAATGTTCACATGAATGGAAAGAAGGGGAGGCATCCGCTTCAGAACAACAAGAGATTATTAAAGATGCCAACGGTAATATTTTAGTTGATGGTGATAGCGTCACTGTCATAAAGGATTTAAAAATCAAAGGTTCATCATCTGTAGTTAAAGTCGGGACGAAAGTGAAAAGTATTCGTTTATTAATCGATGCGAATGATGGACATAATATTGATTGTAAAATCGATGGGATTGGTGCAATGAAATTGAAATCTGAATTTGTAAAAAAGATCTAATCCAAATCATTTAAGGGGGCATGTCAGTGCCCCCTTTGCTATTCAAAAACTTACCAAAAGTGAACAATAAATCATTTTCTATTGGTATAAAAAATAATCTATAAATAAAGCTATGACAATCAAAACAACTCAAATAAAAGAGGTATTTATGGCAGGATGGTTTGAGGTAAATCAAGCAAGTGATGGTCAATATCGTTTTATACTTAAGGCTGGGAATGGTGAAGCTATTTTGAATAGTGAACTTTACAAAACCAAAGCATCTGCTTTAAATGGAATTGCATCCGTTCAAAAAATAGTTCAGTTGAAGCACGCTATGAAAGACTAACTTCAAAAAATGATAAAGCTTATTTTAATTTAAAGGCGGCTAATCATCAGGTGATTGGTACAAGTCAGCTTTATGTAACTGAGCAATCTCGTGATAAAGGGATAGAATCTGTTAAAAATAACGGCTCTTCAGAAACAATCAAAGATCTGACAGTTTAAGTTTTCAATAAAAAAGCCGTTTATTATTAAACGGCTTTTTTATTGCTAGGATGAAGATTAGCCTATAAGTTTAGCTAAGAGTTCTTCTTTACCTAAATTGCTTGCTTCAAGATCGCGACGACCTTTGTACTCAAAAGTACCGGCATCAAGACCTTTCTCACCAATAACAATACGATGAGGAATACCCATTAATTCAAGATCAGAGAATTTCACACCAGGGCGTTCATTACGATCATCAAGCAATACATCATAGCCTTGAGCTTGTAATTCAGCATAAAGCGCTTCAGCTGCTTCAAGGGTGCGAGGTGATTTATGCGCATTCATTGGCACAATCGCAATATCGAATGGAGCAATCGCTTGAGGCCAAATAATTCCTTTGTCATCAAAGTTTTGTTCAATTGCCGCTGCAACCACACGTGTTACACCTATTCCATAGCATCCCATTGTAACAGTGAATGGTTTGCCATCTTCACCGAGTACTTTACACCCTAAAGCTTCTGAGTATTTTGTACCGAGTTGGAAGATATGACCGACTTCAATGCCACGTTTGATTTGAAGTGTACCTTTACCATCTGGAGAAGGGTCGCCTTCAACAACATTACGTAAATCATAAACTTCGGTGAATTTTGCATCACGCTCCCAGTTCACACCTGTCGCATGTTTATCGACTTCATTTGCACCCGCAACAAAGTCAGATAATACGGATGCAGCACGATCCACAATCACGGTTAAGCCTTTTTCAACTAAACTTTGTGGACCGCAGAAACCTGCTGTTAAACCATGTTGTTCTAATTGTGCTTCAGTTGCAAATGCCAAAGGTGCAGCAATTAAAGGATGCTTTTCAGCTTTAATATCATTCAATTCGTGGTCGCCACGTAAAAATAGAGCAACAACGGGTGTATTGCCATTTTCATCTGTTTGACCTTGTACAAGTAAAGCTTTTACAGATTGTTTTGCATCACTGTTTAAAAATTGGCAAACATCGGCAATTGTTTTCTGATTTGGTGTATCGACTAAGGTCATTGTTTGAGCTGGCGCAGCACGCTCACCGACTAACAATGCTTCTGCCATTTCAACGTTAGCGGCGTAATCAGATTCAGTAGAAAATGCGATATCATCTTCGCCACTTGCAGCAAGTACATGGAATTCATGTGATGCAGAGCCACCGATTGAACCTGTGTCTGCTTGTACAGGGCGGAAATCGAGACCTAGACGTGTAAAAATACGGCTATAGGTGTCATACATGACATCATAAGTTTCTTGTAGTGATGCTTGATTTGCATGGAACGAGTAAGCATCTTTCATGATAAATTCACGAGATCGCATCACACCGAAACGTGGACGAATTTCATCACGGAATTTAGTTTGGATTTGATAGAAATTTACTGGTAATTGCTTATAACTTTTCAGCTCATTACGTGCCAAATCTGTAATGACCTCTTCATGAGTAGGACCAAGCACGAATGGATTATCATGACGATCTTTGAAACGAAGTAATTCTGGACCGTATTGTTCAAAACGACCAGATTCTTCCCAAAGCGCAGCAGGTTGAGTGACAGGCATAAATACTTCTAATGCGCCTGAACGGTTCATTTCTTCGCGAACAATCGCATCTACTTTCTTTAAAACACGTGTTCCCATGGGCAACCAAGAGTATAAACCAGAAGCTAATTTACGAATCATCCCCGCACGTAACATGAGCTGGTGCGAAATGACTTCAGCATCATTTGGGGTTTCTCTTAACGTTGCAAATAAAAAGCGGCTTGCGCGCATGGAAACTGTCCTAAAGTTAAGTGTTATTTAGAAATACTCAAACGAGCAAAATTATCTACTCGGTTTTAAGCAATTGGCATTATGACATGAATCATTGAATTTCGTGTAATCTAAAGCAAGCTCAATGAATTAAAACTATGAAAAGTTAGAATTAATATTTTTGAGAGACCATGCAAGAAAAATTCTAAGTCTATTGTGTTTCTTGTTCAATATTTTTTAAACGGTTAATAATATCAGCATAATCTGTTTCAGTTTTATGATATGCATTACGTAAACTTTCTACTGTTCTTTTTACATTTTCAATATTCTTGGCATTATTGTCTAAATTATTTTTGAGTTGAGCGGGGGGCGTTTCTCCCTTACGATGATATTCCATCTCTTGTCGCTTAAATCCAATTTTGTCTTGTTGAAGCTGTTGTAATTGTTGTTGTTGATAATTAAGTTGCTTTTTCAAACTAGCCAAAATTTGATCTCTTTTTGTTGCCGCTATTTTTGTATTTCCATAAGCACGCTTTAATCTCATATCTTGTTCGCGTTGACGTGCAATAGATTCGCGACGAGAAGATTGTTGTACATCTACTGTTGCGTTATAAGCACGGTTGCGTTTGATCACTTGCATATTACGATCAAGTGCTTCATAACCATAACGAATATGTTCGGGCGTAACTGATGTACTCACATTAGCAACACCATTTTTATCATAATAACGATACCATACAGCTCTGGGTTGCTCTGTGGCTGCAAAACTTGAACTGCAAAAAATCAATAAAAAAAACGCGCAAATGTAATTACGAGCAATCGTTGTAAAGTGGCTAATGCCGAAACTGCACTTTAACGAACCAGTCATTACATTCCCCGGAAAAAGTTAACTAAATCACTTATTTTTAAATAATAATCAGTTGTATATTAGTAGCTATTTAGATAATTAAAAATAGTGAGTATACAAAAAATTTAGGAATTTGACGAAAAGTGTGAGCAATTTGTTATTGTTGTTGAAAAATGATAGGTTGGTTCAAAAAACTTCATTGATAATGCAAGTAAAGATATGTTAAAAATATCAACTGATGTGTATAAAACAAATTAAACCAACCATAATTTGTATTGAGTGAATGGGGCAGGACAATTAAATGGAAGATAAATTTCAAAATTTGAAAGTAATGGTGATTGATGATTCAAAAACGATTCGTCGTACAGCTGAAACGCTTTTACAACGAGAAGGTTGTGAGGTGATCACCGCTGTTGATGGTTTTGAAGCATTATCAAAAATTGCAGAAGCAAATCCTGATATCGTGTTCGTCGATATCATGATGCCTCGTTTAGATGGTTATCAAACCTGTGCACTGATTAAAAATTCTTTAAATTACCAAAATATCCCAGTGATTATGTTGTCAAGCAAAGACGGTTTGTTTGATCAGGCTAAAGGGCGTGTTGTGGGTTCTGATGAATATTTAACTAAGCCATTTAGTAAAGATGAGCTGTTAAATGCGATTCGTAATCACGTTAGCGCATAAAATTTAAATTGAGGAAAAAATGGCTCGTATACTTATTGTAGATGATTCACCTACTGAAACATTTCGCTTTAGAGAAATTTTGACTAAACACGGTTATGAAGTTTTAGAAGCAACCAATGGCGCTGACGGTGTCACAATGGCGCAAGCAGAACTACCAGATCTCGTATTAATGGATGTGGTAATGCCAGGAATGAATGGTTTCCAAGCGACACGCCAAATTAGCAAAGGTAAAGACACGCAGCATATTCCTGTTGTGATCGTAAGTACCAAAGATCAGGCAACAGATCGTGTTTGGGGTAAGCGTCAAGGTGCTTGTGATTATTTGACCAAGCCGATTGATGAGCAACAGCTCATTAATGTGATTAAACAATTATTAAGTTAATTCGTACGAGCCTTTTCATTACTCAATACGGGATAGGGTATGGCAGCAAATGGATTTATCGAATTGCTTCGCTTATCCAAGCGAGGCAACAAACAATATGCTTCAACTCAAAATGAAGTCAGCCGTTGGTCTGGTATCGCATTTGAGATGTTAGGGCAATATTTCGTTGCACCATTAGGGGAGATTTCGGAGGTGATTTATCCTCCAAAATATACCCCTGTTCCTAATACTCAGGCATGGGTACGTGGTTTGGCAAATATTCGTGGTCGATTGCTTTCAGTTTCTGATTTAACACATTTTATTTCAGGACAACGGAGTCAGTTTTCACCAACACAAAAAGTAATATGCATTAGCCATCAAGACCATTATGTGGGTTTGGTTGTCGACCAAGTTCTTGGGATTCAGCACTTTAATAAAAAGAGTTTCTTTTCACAAAGTGCTGATCTAGATGATAAATTGAAAGATTATTGTCAGGGATACTTCCATCAACATAATCAGCAATGGCATGTGTTTTTACTGAGTCGGTTGTTGCAAAATCCTCAATATATGAATGCATCAATAAAATTTATAAACTAATTTGATACGCTACGGAAAATAAACGCGTATTCAGGGGAGAAGCTGACATGGGCTTTAAACTTAAAAAGAAAAATGGTAGTAGTGGTGATAGTACCGGTCTTAAGAGTGGTGGTGCATTTTTAGAGAATGCTCGAACGCAAATTGATCAGTTTTCTCGCTTATTTGGTGAAACTGAAAAGTCGAAACCAATTCTATACCGTGCGATTGGTGCTTTAGTTCTTGCAGTTATCCTCTTAATTTATTTATTCGTGAGTGTTCCTCGTCATAACCAGTTAACCCGTAGTTTGGGTGAGTTACGCTTGTTATCTCAGATGATTTCTCGTCAGGCAACTGAGGCGACGGCATCTGGTACACCTGAAGCAATGAAAGGTTTAGTTGAATCTAAAAAGCGTTTTGCTGAGAATTTAGAGACGGTTGAAAGTGTATATGGTACTGGTTCAGAAGAGTATAAAAAAGCAAACGCACTTTGGACGAGTGTTTCTAAGAATATTGAGTTAATTGCTTCACAACAAAAAGTCATCAATCAATTATACGATACAAATATCTCGATCAGTGAAACGATTCCTGAAATTCAGGCTGAATATAACTTGATGGTTGATCAGATGGTTCGTGAAAATATGCCAAGTAGTCAGGTAATTATCACGAAAAACCAAGTGTTTATTGCTGAACGTATTTTACGTTCGATTAACTCTGTTTTAGTCGGTACCGATAATTCAAACGTTTCAGCTAATGACTTTGGAGCGGATATCGATACCTTTGGTGTTTATTTAAATGCACAATTAAATGGTAGTACAGAACTTGGTGTAGATCGTATTGTATCTCCTGATTTACGTGAGTCTTTAGATAGTATTAAATCTGATTATGATGCAGTATTGAAATCAGCTGCAGCAACAGTATTACAAAACGCAAACCAAATTGTTCGCGTACGCCAAGCATCTTCGCAAATCTTTTCTCAATCTGATGCCTTATTAACGTCATTAAACGATTTATCTAACAAAGCAGAGGGTGGTTGGGGTAACGTTATTGCAGGTGTTGTATTAATTGGTGCGTTAGGTCTATTGATTTTCTCTGCACTACAATTACTTACTCTACGTAGTAATACAGATAAAGAGCGTGTAACTCGTCTACAAGATGAATATGACCGTAACCAAAATGCAATTTTACGTTTACTAGATGAAATTGCCGACTTAGCAGATGGTGATTTACGTTCATATGCAACAGTATCAGAAGATTTTACTGGTGCGATTGCCGACTCGATTAACTTTGCAATCGATCAATTACGTGACCTTGTATCTCGAATCACTGAAACATCTCAAGAAGTTGCTCGTTATACTCAAGATACTCAAGATATTACCAACCAATTAGCAGAAGCTTCTGAACATCAGGCGCAAGAAATTGCAGGTGCATCAGCAGCGATGAACGAAATGGCATTGTCGATTGACCAAGTATCTTCGAATGCATCCGAGTCTGCTGAAGTAGCACAACGATCTGTACAAATTGCATCGAATGGGGCAGAAGTTGTAAACCGCTCGATCGAAGGTATGGATCACATTCGTGAACAAATTCAAGAAACTTCAAAGCGTATTAAGCGTTTGGGTGAATCGTCTCAAGAGATTGGTAACATCGTATCCCTAATTAACGATATTGCTGACCAAACCAACATCTTGGCATTAAATGCAGCGATTCAAGCATCTATGGCTGGTGAAGCAGGTCGTGGTTTCGCAGTCGTAGCCGACGAAGTACAACGTCTTGCAGAACGTTCTGCATCAGCAACGAAACAGATTGAAAGCTTAGTAAAAACCATTCAAACAGATACGAACGAAGCCGTTATTTCAATGGAACAAACGACGTCAGAAGTTGTTCGTGGTGCGAACTTGGCAAAAGATGCGGGTATTGCACTTGATGAGATTCAAACGGTATCTGGTGATTTGGCTAAATTAATTGCGAGCATTTCTGATGCAGCAAAACTTCAGTCTGCATCAGCAAGTCACATTGCAACAACGATGAATGTTGTACAAGAAATTACGTCACAAACGACGACAGCAACGTTTGATACAGCTCGTTCGGTTTCTGAATTGGCAAATATGGCTGAATCATTACGTGAATCTGTAACTGACTTTAAGCTACCTGAATAAGCAGCAAAGGGGAGGCAGAGCATATCTGTCCTTTCCCTTTTTTGAAGAGATGTAGAATATCTCTACAAGATGATGACTAACATGGAGCTACATCTTGTGTGATAGATACACGTAATTTTTAGCCACAATTAGTGGATAAAAACGAAAGAAGCCGCTATGAAAGAAATATTAAAAACGTTAGTTGAAACGATGACGCTTCCTGAAGATAGTTATCTTGAGCAAGATGCAGAAATTCTTGAAATTTTTATTGAAGAATTAGATGAAATCTTTGTTGAATTAGAGCCATTAATCGGTCAATGGATTGAACAGCCAAATCAACAAGATGTGCTTACAGATATTCGCCGACATTTCCATACCTTAAAAGGTTCTGGAAGGATGGTTGGCGCCAAATCTTCAGGTGAATTGGCGTGGACGGTTGAAGATACTTTAAATCGAGTACTTGCAGGGACAGTATTGTTGAATTCAGATATTCAACATTATGTAAAAGCGGTTTTTAATATCTACCGCTTTAAACTTGTACATGATTTTAAATTGGTTCAAAAACATCAGATAGATTTAAAACCTTTGGTTTTATTAGGTCAGCAACTACAGCAGCAACTTAGTATAGAACCAGCGCTAGCTGAGTTATTACAATTATCGAATATGCTGAATGATAACGCTGAAACTGGTCTCGAATTGATATCCGTAAATGTGGATACTGTCGTAGAAGAGAAGACTGTTGATGTCGCAGATTCAGAATCTGTATTTATAGGTCATCCGCTAGATGATGAAGCGTTAATCAAAGAAACATTATCGATTTTCTTGGAAGAAGCAGAAGATCATTTGACTACGATCGATCAATTTTTACTAAATGATCGTCCGACAAATGATAATTATAATACGCTAATTCGAGCGCTTCATACTCTACGTGGCAGTTCTGCTATGGCGCATGTTGAGCATGTGTTTGAAGCAAGTTCGAAAGTTGAAAATTTATTCAAAACATTATTGCAAGAAGAGCTTGATTCAAGTTCTGATGAAACGGCACTTTTGACACACTATGCACAGTTTGTTCGTGACTATTTGCACACGTTGAAACACCAAGGTTCGCAACAGAAATTTGAAGAAATTTATAATACTTTCAATGTTGCATGGGATAGTTACGATTTCCAATTAGAAGAAAAACAAGGCGAATCCTTACGTCCACAAGGTTTAGTTTCACAATTACTAGAATTGAATATTAATGATCTTCTTGACGTTGAGTTTGATTTTGAGAAGCGTGCACGTACTGAATTTCCTCAATATATTCAACTGTTAAGTCAGCAAACTGAAACTTTATTAGAACATACCCATCATCATGCGACGATTGGTATGTATCAATATACAAGTTTGTTACGTTCTAGTTATCAAGATTTGTTGTTTAAGCCAAATTTACTGAATCTTGATTATGCTTTTGAACTGTATTATCAGGTACATCAACAGTTCATTCAATTGTTTGATACCTTGGCTGCAGGGCAGCGTGTGACTTTGACAAAGGCACATGAACTTATATTAAATGAATTGAGTTCATTTACACAGCAAAATATTGAGTTCTTGGAAGCGGCTGTAACTGAGCAAAAAGCAGGTTTAGTTGAAGCACCGATTGCTGAATTTGAGCCGTCTAGTAATAAAGTTGATGTGAGTGATTTAGCTGCACAATTCGCTTTAGATAAACAAAGCTTGCAATCAAGTGATTCAAATCGTGACTTTGATCCAGACTTGTTAGATATCTTCCTTGAAGAAGCTGATGAGTTATTGGCTGGTATTGATGCTGATCTAAATACATGGACAGCTGATCAACAAAATGTAGGTGCATTGAAAAACTTGATGAGATATTTGCACACCTTAAAAGGTGGTTCAAATATGATTCAAGCAGGTCATATTGGTTTAATTGCACATGAATTGGAAACAATTTATGAGAAATTAATCAATCAGCAGTTACAACCGAACCCACAATTAATCGCAATCATTCGTGCAGTACAAGATGATATTGCAGATCGAATTCAAACTATTCGTGATAAACAAGTCGATTATCCAGCTACACATGCGTTGAATGTATTAGCAAACCAAGATTCAGCAAGTGCTGCATCAATGGTTATTCCTGTTGATGACGTTGAAGAATTGGATAGTTTGAATACAGCCACAGTGGAAAACACGGTTGATTCGACTGTTTTTGTAAATACTTTAAGAACTGAAACACATCATGCTGTTGATGTGGGTGATTTAGCTGCACAATTCGCTTTAGATAAACAAAGCTTGCAATCAAGTGATTCAAATCGTGACTTTGATCCAGACTTGTTAGATATCTTCCTTGAAGAAGCTGATGAGTTATTGGTTGGTATTGATGCTGATCTAAATACATGGACAGCTGATCAACAAAATGTAGGTGCATTGAAAAACTTGATGAGATATTTGCACACCTTAAAAGGTGGTTCAAATATGATTCAAGCAGGTCATATTGGTTTAATTGCACATGAATTGGAAACAATTTATGAAAAATTAATCAATCAGCAGTTACAACCGAACCCACAATTAATCGCAGTCATTCGTGCAGTACAAGATGATATTGCAGATCGAATTCAAACTATTCGTGATAAACAAGTCGATTATCCAGCTACACACGTACTTCAGTTGCTTCAGCAAGCAGATCAATCTATTGATTTTACTTCGTCATCACCTGTTACTTTTGAGTCTGTAGCCGAAAATCATGTTGCCGCTGTGATCGAAACGGATGATCTCACGGACTTATCAATTGATGAATTCTCATTGGTCGAAGCTCAAGAAGTTCTAGAAGATACTTCAAATGCTGAAATTGTTCATGAAGTTGCCCTTGATGATGATGTTCGTTCTCTTGTTGAGCAAACATTCTTAGAAGAAGCAGAAGAACTACTTGAACAAGCCAAAGGTCTATTAAGACAATGGTTTGATCAACGTGGTAATCGTAGTTTGCTCTTACAGTTACAACGTAATGCCCACAGTTTAAAAGGTGGTGCACGTATGGCTGAGTTAGATGCAATTGCGATTGTTGCTTATCATCTCGAGAATGCATTTGAACAGTTTGGTGTACATCATTTCAATTCAAATGTTTACGATAATCTTCTCAATACAGCATTGGCTTGGTTGAGTGATGCGATTTTCAAACGTCAGTATGCAAACTTTGACGGCTTAAAACAAAGTTTAGAGAATATGGAGTTTGTTGATGTTTCAGCACAACTTCCACAAAAGCTCTCAGCTAAAGATATTTTCACTCCAGAATATACAATGGAGTTTGTTCAAGGTGATGGTACAGAACCTCCATCAATGTTAGGTGAGTGGGAAACGACCGAACGTATTGAACAAAATAATGAGATGATCCGTGTCTCCGCTGACGTCATTGAGAAAATGATTGACTTGTCAGGTGAGAATGCGATTAACCGTTCGCGTATCGAAATGGACCTTGGTCAATTGGGCGGTACATTAACGGAGATGGAGCTTGCGATCAAACGTTTGGCAGATCAGTTACGCCGAATGGAAGGTGAGTTAGAAAGTCAAATTATCGCACGTCATGGTGGTGAGAACTCTCGCTATGCAGATTTTGACCCATTAGAGATGGACCAATATTCATCTTTAAATCAGTTGTCAAAATCTCTTGCGGAATCCGCGTCGGACTTGGTTGACTTTAAGACCACACTTTCTGAGAAGATCCGTGATACGGAAGGTTTGCTATTACAACAATCTCGTATTCAAGCAGAAATTCAAGAAAGTTTGATGCGTACCCGATTGGTACCTTTCTCTCGATTATTACCACGTTTACAACGTATTGTTCGTCAAACAGCATCGACTTTAAACCGACCAACAGAATTAATTGTTAACAATACTGAGGGTGAATTAGACCGTAGTATTTTGGAAAAATTGGTTGCGCCATTTGAACATATGTTGCGTAATGCGATTGACCACGGTATTGAAGACAGAGAGCAACGTTTACAAGCGAAGAAACCAGAAACTGGACATATCACTTTAGATATTGGTCGTCAGGGTACTGATATTGTTGTGACATTTAGTGACGATGGTAAAGGTATCGATGTGAATCGCATTAAAGATAAAGCGATTCAAACAGGTTTAATGACTAAAGAGCAGAAACTTGACCATGAAGAAATTCTGCAATTTATCTTCCATCCAGGTTTTAGTACGGCTGCACAAGTTACACAAATTTCTGGGCGTGGTGTTGGTCTAGATGTTGTTCAGAGCGATATTAAAGCGCTTGGCGGTCATGTGAGCGTTAACTCTGTTTTAGGTAAAGGAACAACATTTACCATTCGAGTACCGACCACAGTAGCTGTAAGTGATGCCTTGATGGTAAAAGCAGGCGATCAACAGTTTGCCTTCCCACTTGCACAAATTGACCGTATTGTTCGTATTTCACCTGCGGCATTAGAACAATACTTTGAAAGTAAAGACGATTATTTCAAGATCGATCAAGAAAGTTATCGTTTACGTTATTTATCTGAGTTTGTTGCTGGGCAGCCGATTCCTCGTTTAAATGGCGTTGTTCATTCATTGCCTGTATTGTTGGTTAAAGGTGCGCAGGGGCAAACAACAGCATTACTTGTTGATCAGTTAATTGGTTCTCGTGGACAAATTGTTGTAAAACCTATTGGACAACAGTTCTCAAGTATCGGGGTGATTGCTGGTGCGACGATTATGGGTGATGGTCAGGTATGTTTGATCTTAGATGGTCAAAATATTGCTCGACAAGCACAGTCTACAGCACGTAGTAAACAGGCTGATGAAACTTATACCAAGCAGCGCTATGATGAACGTCGCTTGATTATGATCGTCGATGACTCGGTAACTGTACGTAAGGTAACTTCGCGCCTATTAGAGCGTCAAGGTTATGATGTTGTGACTGCGAAAGATGGTGTGGATGCGATTGAGCAGCTTGAAACCATTAAGCCAGACTTGATGTTACTTGATATTGAAATGCCGCGTATGGATGGTTTCGAAGTGACAAACCTTGTTCGACATCATGAATTACATCGCGATTTACCAATTATCATGATTACATCACGTACGGGTGAAAAGCATCGTGAACGTGCTTTATCACTTGGTGTAAATCAATATATGGGTAAACCATTCCAAGAAGAAACACTCTTGGAAAATATTGAAAGTTTACTAACAGTGCGCTCATGAGGTAAAAATTAATGGTAAAAAAAAGCGCAAACTCAGGTTTGGGGCAAATTGACCAACAAGAGTTACAACATTTAATTACGGTATCAACAGGGTTCATTGACGCTTATATTATTAAATGTCATGAAAAAGTTCCAATGCTGCTACCGCAGAATATCGTGTTATCAGCGATGGATACACAAACCAATATTGATCATGTTGAATGGCATGATCTCAAACTTCCTATTTATGCTGTAAATGATCCAGCAAATAAAAATGGGGTAGCGTTGGTGGTTGAAGGTGATGACGTTTCAGAACGATTTGCTTTGGTTTGTAATGAAATGCCTGAATCCATTCGTTTACGTATTTCTGAAATTGTAGATGAAGAAAAAGACATTGATGACAATAACGTATTTAAATATGTCAAGATTGGGGAAAAACAGTTTTATGTCCCTCATCTACAAAATATTCAAACCCAACTAGGGTTATAAATAAAAAAGGAACTCAAAAGAGTTCCTTTTTTATTGCCTCAACTTGTATGTTAAGCAAGTAATTCAACTAAAATTTGCTCATAAATCTCAGCAAGTGGCTCTAAATCATCGACATTTACATGTTCATTGATTTGATGAATTGTTGCATTTAATACACCTAATTCTAGAACTTGAGCGCCCGTAGGTGCAATAAAGCGACCATCTGAAGTTCCTCCACTTGTTGATAAAACAGTTTCAACACCAGTCACATTTTTGATCGCTGTTTTTGCAGCATTCACTAATTCACCAACAGGAGTGAGGAATGGTAAACCTGATAGTGTCCACTGAATATCATAAGTTAAATTATATTTATCTAAAGTCTCAAGTACGCGTTGTTTGAGAATTTCAGCTGTCACTTCAGTTGAGTAGCGAAAGTTAAAAGTAACTTTTAGTGAGCCTGGGATTACGTTGGTTGCACCTGTTCCAGCTTGTATATTTGAAATTTGGAAAGAGGTCGCAGGGAAATATTCATTACCATTATCCCAAACAGTATCGCACAGTTCTGTTAAAGCCTTTGATGCTGAATGAATAGGATTTTCCGCTAAATGAGGATAGGCCACATGTCCTTGTTTGCCATGGACAGTCAAAACAGCATTCAAAGAGCCACGACGACCATTTTTGACTATATCGCCTAATTGATGTGTGCTCGATGGTTCTCCTACCAAGCACCAGTTCATTTTTTCGTTACGTGCTTCTAAAGTTTCAATGACCTTCACTGTCCCGTTGATTGAAGGACCTTCTTCATCAGATGTAATCAAAAATGCAATAGAGCCCTTATGGTTTGGATGCTTCGCCACAAAACGTTCAGATGCAACCACCATTGCAGCCAGTGCTGTTTTCATATCTGCTGAACCACGACCATATAATTTACCGTCACGGATACTTGGTAAAAATGGATCTGAATTCCAAGCATCTAAATGGCCTGTAGGAACGACATCTGTATGACCTGCAAAACAAAAAACAGGTGCTGTAGTGCCTCTGCGTGCCCATAAGTTATCAACATCTTCAAAACGCATGTTTTCGATATTAAAGCCAATTTTTGCTAAACGCTCGGCCATAATATTTTGACAATCATGGTCAACAGGGGTAACAGAAGGTTGGCGTAGGAGCTGTAAACTAAGTTCAAGGGTATCGGAATGGTTCATGCGAGATGTGGTTAAATCTGGTGAAATCTGAACCGATATAATAGGGGAATATGATAGAGAAAGGTATGCAAAAATAAACCTTATCTATGTTTAGATAAGGTTTTGCGAAGGGTGTTCACTAAAATTACATTTTATCCTGAGTTTTTTCAGCAGTTTGAGTAACTTTGTCACCCGCTTTAGATACATCCTGCCCAAAACCCTTAAATGTATTACAACCAGTTAAAACAAAAGCAGTCATGATTGAAGCCACTAAGATTTTTTTCATCATCTTCTCCGTTTAAATGTAATTATGATGTTCTTAGAGGCTAAGAAAAAATGCAGAAAATAAACATAATGATTTGATAGTAGAAGTGTTATAAAATGTTACTTTATAAAAAATAATCTGATGAAGAAGATCTAATGAATAATAAAGACGGTTGGCGAAACATATAAAATGAGGTGCTAGGTGTTTCATGATAATAAAGACCATTTGTCCACCAAGTTACATTTTTTGAGGATGCTTGCTGATTAGGACATAACCATTCATGACGTTGTAATCGATAGTAATCTGTTGTGGGAATATTAGTTCCCCATAATCCCAAACGTCGGGACGAGTTGACCCAGTTGGGGAGTGCAAACTGATTCAAATCAGTCGGTAAATATAATTGCCCTTTCATAATCGCAAATCTTCGTTGAATCTGATGATGATTTGCATCCGCAAACTGAAATTGACGTTGAGTGAAATGCTTCAATTTTCTTTGTAATGTGTCTTCTCGATTTAGCCCATACCATTGCGCTAAGTCTAAGTTACTTTCACCTAGGTAATACTTTAGCGCAACTTCCCAGTGTTCGATTTCTTGCGTGTCTTTATTTAAAATGACGAAATCTAGTTCACCTAGCGTAACCGATCCTACAATTTTTTGAATGCTATGACCTAAAAGTTGATAGGGGTGATACTCATCATCTAATAACCAAAACCAAAGTAAGTTCTCGAATCGTAGCCCAAGGCGAGTACTTTTGAGTTGAGCAAGAAAATCAATAAGGGCTTGCGGATGTTGATCAAGTTGTTTTAAGCGTTCTTCATAGCGATCATAATGAGTTTGCCAGATTTGATCAGAATGGAGCTCAAAAGTATGCTTTATCTCTAAATCTGGCGGGATTCGAGCTAGAATATTTGGACTCGCGATGCAAAAAGCCAAATGACGTACTATAGGATTCTTAAACTGCAACCAAGGTTCAAAAAAAATAGTCGTACTCATTAGGCTAGACATGCTGTTACTCAATCATGGAAATAATAAGTTAAGTTTAAGAAAGAGCAATAAAAACAATTTATACTAGCATGGTTGTAAACATGTGTTGGTTAATTACTCAATGAAAACATTGTTCTGGCGTAGTTTAGTTGTGATTTTTATTATTTTAGGAATCATTGGAGCAATTTTACCAGGCATGCCAACCACTGTGTTTTTAATCCTTGCAGCATGGGCTGCATCGAAAGGATGGCCTGAAATGGATGCTTGGCTCTTAAATCATCCTAAATACGGACCCACCTTACGCGATTGGCGTGAAAATGGGACAGTACCGCGTAAAGCAAAATGGATTGCAAGTATCATGATGCTAATGAGTGGTATTTTAATGCTGTTTACCAACGCACCATCCCTTGTCAAAATTTTTACAGATCTCACTATGTTTATTGTTGCTGTGTGGTTGTGGTTAAGACCCGAGCCTGAGCGAGGATAAACAAAGCAACGCTTTGTCCGAGCGCAAGACGAGCAGCTATGCTGCGAGTGGCGAGTTAAGAAAAGCAACGCTTTGTCCGAGCGCAAGACGAGCAGCTATGCCGCAAGTGACGAGGATAAACAAACTTAAAGCTTTTCCTTAATGGCAAGACCTCGCACCAAATATGACCCATATGCCGTGAGTTACGTTGTTAAGAAAAGCAATCCTTAGCGCTGAGAATTGATTAAAACACTACTTTTGCTGATCTAAAACAGCATGTTTGATCTTACTATGCTGTTTTGTTTTTTATATTTAAAATCAATCAACAATCAAAACTACCGAAAAATACAAGAAAAAGCTTTGGGTGTATGTTGAAATATCTGTGTTCTATCATCTGTTGAGATAAAAATGACTTATACCCTTGATCAGGCAGACATCGTCATAGATTTAGCACAACAAATTCTACATTTGCCAAAGCACAATAAATTTTATGTGATCTCTTCTGGCAAGAATGGTATTGGTGAGCAAGAGAATAGCGGTAAGACGCCAAGAGGTTGGCATCAAGTCGCACAAAAGATTGGTGCAGACCTAAAGAAAAATACGGTCTTTATTGCACGTCAGCCGACAGGGGAAGTGTATAACCAACAACTCGCACAACAATTTCCACAAAGAGATTGGATTTTGTCACGAATTTTATGGTTGGATGGTTTAGAAGATGGATTCAATCATGGAAATGGTTGCGATACATTTAAACGATATATCTATATTCATGGCACGCCTGATACAGAGCCGATGGGCATTCCGATGTCACATGGCTGTATTCGGATGAAGAATGATGAGATTATTGAGTTATTTGAGCTGATTTCTGAGCAGGCGCTGGTTTATATTTCAGAACATACTTTAGAAAATGAATGATGAAAATATGAATAAGTGCTTAAATAAAATACGAAAATCTTGATTTTTTCAATGAATTACTTATTTTTTAATCATTCGTACGCTTTTTTCAGAAAAGAATGGCAAAAGCGTTTGACAGGCTGTAAAGATTCTCTATAATGCACCTCACAAACGATGAAGACGTTAAGGGCGCTTAGCTCAGTTGGTAGAGCGTCTGCCTTACAAGCAGAATGTCGGCGGTTCGATCCCGTCAGCGCCCACCA
>NZ_JANHGP010000007.1:0-34015 GCF_024494585.1 Acinetobacter sp. 5862 | reverse complement strand
CCATTAGAGAAATTTGCTCAGCTTGTTGATTATCATAAGACTTTTCAAACTGTCGCACCTCATGTTTGAATTCGCCCACTATCACGATCCACAGCTTGATCATAAACACCTGCAACAATACTTTGCGAAATAATAATTTGGCGTTCTTCTGGCGTGATTGGCGTAAATGAAGAGTAAGGTGGCATGACCCAACCGCGCTCTACAATTTGCGGTGTCCCTTGCTCATCTAGACAACTAATTAATGCTTCACCTACAGCAAGTTCTGTAATCGCTTGATCAACTTTGAATGCTGGATTGGCTCGAAAGGTATCCGCTGCGGTTTTGACCGCCTTTTGATCTTTTGGAGTAAATGCACGTAAGGCATGTTGCACACGGTTGCCTAATTGCCCTAAGACACTTTCCGGTAAATCCAGTGGGTTTTGGGTAATAAAATAAATCCCCACACCTTTAGAGCGAATCAGGCGAACTACTTGCTCAATCTTTTGTTGTAAGGCTGGACTGGCATTATCAAATAACAAATGAGCCTCATCGAAGAAGAACACCAGTTTCGGCTTATCCATATCGCCAACTTCTGGAAGCTGCTCAAATAGCTCAGAAAGCATCCATAGTAAGAATGTGGCATAAAGCTTCGGGGTATTCATCAACTTGTCGGCAGCTAAGATATTGATATAGCCATGACCATTGGTATCGGTCTGAATAAAATCGAGAATATTCAGGCTAGGCTCACCAAAAAATTGCTCTCCACCTTGATCACCTAAAGCCAATAAATTACGTTGAATCGCCCCAAGACTAGCTGGAGAAAGGTTGCCATATTCAGCTTTTAATTCAGCTGCATTTTCGCTGACATAGGTCAGCATGGCTTTAAGGTCTTTGAAATCAATTAATAAAAGCCCTTGATCATCTGCAACGCGGAAAACGGCTGAAAGAACGCCTTCTTGTGTGTCATTCAGATTGAGCATTTGTGCCAAAAGTAACGGACCAATTTCTGAAATTGTGGTACGAATAGGATGACCTTGTTGCCCAAATAAATCCCAAAAAATAACAGGGGAAGCAGCAAATGGAATGGGTTCAAGTTGTAAGTTTTTTAAACGCTCATCAAATTTGGGGTTGCTACTTCCTGCTTTAGCCAAACTAGAGACATCACCTTTAGCATCTGCCAAAAAGACAGGTACGCCTAGCCGTGAGAAACTTTCGGCTAATACCTTCAGAGTCACTGTTTTACCTGTGCCTGTCGCACCTGCAATTAAACCGTGGCGGTTTGCAAATTGAGAATGTAAAACAATATCTTGCGTTGTATCTGTGGTTTTTTTTGCAATAATAATGGGTGTATTCATTCTTCACCTATGCTTTATTTCATTCGAGTTGTTTTAGTGCGTTTTGAATATCTTGGATTAAATCGTTTGGATGTTCTAGTCCTATGCAGAAGCGAACCAATAAACCTTGTTGTAAATGTGTATTTTCTAGTTCTCGCATCTGTTTTAAATCATAAAGCATAACAAGGCTGACAGGGCCGCCCCAACTGAATCCCAACTTAAATAAGTTTAAGCTATCGCAGAATTTTCGAATCGCTGCGAGATCATATTCAGGTTTGAAAATGACACTGACTAAACCTGCACTTTTTCCTGTTTCACAGACTTGCTGCCAAAATAAATGGCCTGCTGAGTTGGCATCACTTGGATGTAAAACTTGGCAAAATTGAGATTGTTGCTTTAGCCAATCAAGCACTGCTATTGCACTGTTAGATTGTTGTTCATAACGAAGTGGCATATGAGCCAAGCTACGTTGAATTTGTGCGGTATCATCGCCTGAAACACAGATCCCTTGGGTTGCATGCATACGGTACAGTTTATGATGTAATTGCGGATCTCGTGTAACCACTGAACCCATTAAAATATCGCCACCACCACTTGGGTATTTGGTCAATGCATGAACCGTCATATCTACGGAGAGATGCTCATCTGAGAAATCAAAGGCATTAAAGGCCAGTCCAGCACCCCATGTGTTATCCAATGCTGTCAGAACCTTCGCTTGCTGTGCTTTTTTAACCAGATTTTTGAGGTCGGGAAATTCTAAGGTGACAGAACCTGCTGCTTCAAGCCAGATTAGTTTAGCTTTTTCAGTCGGTTGAAAGCTATTTGCATCAATTGGGTTGTAGATTTTGACGTGAATGCCGTAGCGGTCTTGCAGATTCTTTAAGTGTTCCAGATTTGGGCCATAAATATTGTCTGCAACCCAAACTTCATCCCCTGAGCTTAAAAAAGTACTATTTACTAAATTAATTGCAGATAAGCCACTGGGTGCAAGTAAACAATAATTTCCACCTTCAATTCGAGCAATATTATCTCCTAATGTAAACGTCGTCGGTGTACCGTGTGTGCCATAACTATAATCATAAGGGTCAGTCCAGTGGCGATCAAAAAGGTGCGCTGTTGTTTTAAAAATAATCGTTGATGCACGAAATAGGGGAGGTTGAATCGTTTCTATGTATTGGGGAGCTTGGCGTGGTGCATGAATGAGTGTGGTTTGTAAGCTATTTTGTTTAGTCATGGGGCAAAATTAAATCAATAGAATGATTTAGGTTAAGAGAAAATATCGAATCCTGCTAGTCATTTGCATATTTTGTACAGAATCGTTACGAATCAAAGCTTTTAGTCAAAACTGGCTTTATTTTTGCTAAGACTAATTATCATTCTAACTACAATAGGTTTACGCGCATGAAGTCGCATTTAAGAGTGCATTATTTTCAGCACATTGCTGGTGAAGGTTTTGGCAGTTGCTATGACTATTTAAAGGCACATCAAGCAAAAATTACCGCCACAGAGTTCTTTGCTTTACCCGTTGATTTATCTCTTGAATTGGAGGCCCTACCTAATATTGATGAAGTTGATTTGCTGATCATTATGGGGGGAACCATGAGTGTGAATGACGAAGCAAATTATCCTTGGTTAAAATTGGAAAAAAGATGGTTAAGACGTTATCTCTCTGCGGGTAAACCTGCGATTGGTTTATGTTTAGGGGCACAACTGATTGCTAATGCACTTGGTGCATCTGTGAGTCGAAATCAATACCAAGAACTGGGTTGGATGGATGTAGGTCGTGTTTCACACATACCCGAAAATTACTTTCAAATACCAGAAAAAATTAACATTATGCAGTGGCATAGTGAAACCTTCGAAATACCCCGTGGAGGAGTCCGTTTAGCACAGAATAATGTTTGTCAAAATCAAATGTATCAAATTGGGCGCAATGTACTGGGGTTTCAATTTCATCCTGAAATGACACCACATGCTTTGCAATTGTTGATTGAAAATGAAGAAGATAGTGCGGTATTTAATGGTGAATATGTTCAGCCAATCGCAGAATTAAAAAAAACGATTAAAAGTAAGTTTGAACAGGGTAATCAATTGCTAAATCGGGCAATAGAGTATGTGGTGAATGCTTAATCAACTATAAAACTAAAAAAATAAAAGAAGAATTGCATAAGACTTAAACAATCGTTATAATGGGCGACCCTCAAATGGAGGGCGTTCACTACGAAGAAAGTAGTTAACGCATTACAGTCGTGGCATCGATCATGACCTTAGTGATTTTCACTGCCCTTGACACTTGCCAATAAGGTGAGGTGCGTCATGGGTGATTCTTTATATTTTTGGCTTGGAGTTTACTGGTATGTCTAACCAGAGAATTCGTATCCGTTTGAAGTCTTTTGATCATCGCCTGATTGATCAATCTGCTCAAGAGATCGTAGAAACCGCTAAGCGTACTGGCGCACAAGTGTGTGGTCCAATCCCGATGCCTACTCGCATCGAACGCTTCAACGTTCTTACTTCACCACACGTCAACAAAGACGCTCGTGATCAGTACGAAATCCGCACTTATAAACGTTTGATCGACATCGTTCAACCTACAGATAAAACTGTTGATGCATTGATGAAGTTAGATCTTGCTGCTGGTGTTGATGTTCAGATCGCTTTGGGTTAAGGCTTTCGGTTAATTAACTCTAAGTTAATTAGGCCGCTTTTTTAGAGGTTTATGCACATGGCTATTGGTTTAGTCGGTCGCAAATGTGGTATGACTCGCATCTTTACTGAAGCAGGTGTTTCTGTTCCAGTAACAGTGATCGAAGTCGATCCAAACCGCATTACGCAAATCAAAACACTTGAAACTGATGGTTATCAAGCAATCCAAGTAACTACTGGTGAACGTCGCGAATCGCGCGTAACTAACGCTCAGAAAGGTCACTTCGCGAAAGCGGGTGTTGCTGCTGGTCGTCTGGTTAAAGAGTTTCGTGTTACTGAAGCTGAGCTTGAAGGCCGTGAAGTTGGTGCTTCTATCGGTGTTGATTTGTTCACAGTTGGTCAAATTGTTGACGTAACTGGTCAATCAAAAGGTAAAGGCTTCCAAGGTGGTGTTAAGCGTTGGAATTTCCGTACGCAAGATGCTACTCATGGTAACTCTGTATCTCACCGTGTATTAGGTTCTACAGGTCAAAACCAGACTCCTGGTCGCGTGTTCAAAGGCAAGAAAATGGCTGGTCACTTAGGTGATGAACGCGTAACAGTTCAAGGTCTTGAAATTGTATCTATTGACGCTGAACGTTCTGTTTTAGTTGTTAAAGGTGCTGTTCCTGGTGCAACGAATGGTGACGTTATTGTACGTCCTACCATCAAGGCCTGAGGGGAAATACTGTGAATTTAAAAACTGTTTCCGGCTCTGCTGTTGAATTGTCTGAAGTTGCTTTCGGACGTGAGTTTAACGAAGCGCTTGTACACCAAGTTGTTACAGCTTACTTAGCTGGTGGTCGTCAAGGTTCGAAAGCTCAGAAATCACGTGCAGACGTTTCTGGCGGTGGTAAAAAACCATTCCGTCAAAAAGGTACTGGTCGCGCTCGTGCGGGTTCTATTCGTAGCCCGATCTGGGTTGGTGGTGGTAAAACTTTTGCTGCTCGCCCACAAGATTGGTCTCAAAAAGTAAACCGTAAGATGTATCGCGGTGCAATGCAATGTATCTTAGCTGAACTTGTTCGCCAAGATCGTCTTGTATTAGTTGAAGAGTTTGCTGTTGCAGCTCCAAAAACTAAAGACTTGCTTGCAAAACTTACAGACTTGAATGCAACTCGTGCATTGATCATTACAGATGCTGTAGATGAGAACTTGTATCTTGCAGCTCGCAACCTTCCACACGTTGATGTGGTTGATGCTACTGCTATTGATCCTGTTAGCTTGATTGCATTTGATAAAGTTGTAATGTCTGTAGCTGCTGCTAAGAAAATTGAGGTAGAACTCGGATGAACAACGAACGTATCTATCAAGTCCTATTAGGACCAGTATTCTCAGAAAAAGCACAAGTTTTAGGTGATACTGCTGGTGTTCAAGTGTTCAAAGTTGCATTAAATGCAAACAAACTTGAAATCAAAAAAGCAGTTGAGCAGCTCTTTGGTGTTGAAGTTGTAAAAGTTAATACAACGATCACTAAAGGTAAAACAAAACGCTTTGGTAAAACATTAGGACGTCGTTCTGATGTGAAAAAAGCATACGTCACCCTGAAAGCTGGCCAAGATGTAGAAATGGCTGACTTGGGCGATACCGCTGAAAACGCAGCGGAATAAGGACGAGAATTATGCCAATTCAAAAATGTAAGCCAACGTCTCCAGGACGTCGCTTTGTAGAGAAAGTGGTTCATGACCATCTTCACAAAGGCGCTCCTTATGCACCGTTGGTAGAAGCTAAAAAACGTACTGGTGGTCGTAATAATAATGGTCACATCACTACACGTCACGTGGGTGGTGGTCATAAGCAAAACTACCGTATTGTTGACTTTAAACGTAACAAAGATGGTATTCCAGCGACTGTAGAGCGCATCGAATACGATCCTAACCGTACAGCTCATATTGCTTTATTGAAATATGCTGATGGTGAACGTCGTTACATCATTGCACCTAAAGGCTTACGTGCTGGTGATAAAGTACAATCTGGTAACGATGCTCCAATTCGTCCAGGTAACTGCTTGCCACTTCGCAATATGCCAATCGGTTCTACGCTTCACAACCTTGAACTTAAAATCGGTAAAGGTGCTCAATTAGCACGTTCTGCTGGTACTTCAGTTCAGTTGTTGGGTCGTGATGGTTCTTACGCTATCGTTCGTTTACGTTCTGGTGAAATGCGTAAAGTACACGTTGAATGTCGTGCTGTAATTGGTGAAGTTTCTAACCAAGAAAGCAACCTTCGTTCATTGGGTAAAGCTGGTGCTGCGCGCTGGCGTGGTATTCGTCCTACCGTTCGTGGTATGGCGATGAACCCGGTAGATCACCCGCACGGTGGTGGTGAAGGACGTAGTAAAGGTATTCAACCTGTAAGTCCATGGGGTCAAAAAGCTAAAGGGTACAAGACACGTACCAATAAGCGTACGACTAAGATGATTATTCGCGACCGTCGCGTCAAGTAAGGGAATCTGAATAATGCCTCGTTCATTAAAAAAAGGTCCATTCGTCGACGCGCATTTGTTCGCTAAGGTTGAAGCTGCGATTGCTGCTAACAACCGTAAGCCGATCAAAACATGGTCACGTCGTTCAATGATCCTTCCAGACTTTGTTGGTTTAACAATTTCTGTTCACAATGGCCGTAACCACGTTCCAGTAATTGTTACTGAACACATGGTTGGTCATAAATTGGGTGAATTCGCGCCAACTCGTACCTATCGTGGTCACGGTGTTGATAAGAAGTCTAAACGTTAATAGGTGCTATGATGGAAGTAACTGCTAAATTACGCGGTGCCGCTATCTCGGCACAAAAAGCACGTTTAGTTGCTGATTTGATCCGTGGTAAGTCGGTTGCACGTGCGATAGACATTTTGAACTTCAGCAACAAGAAAGCAGCTGTGCTCGTTAAAAAAGCACTTGAATCTGCAATCGCGAATGCTGAACATAACAACAGCTTAGATGTTGATGACCTTAAAGTAACTACGATTTACGTTGATGAAGGCATGAGCCTTAAACGTATCATGCCACGTGCTAAAGGCCGTGCAGATCGTATTACTAAGCGTACTTGTCACATCACCGTTAAGGTAGGGGTTTGATATGGGTCAGAAGGTTCATCCAATCGGTATCCGCCTAGGTGTTGTGAAACGTCATAACGCTAACTGGTATGCGAGTCCGAAACAATACGCTGAATACTTGCTTAAAGATTTGCAAGTTCGTGAGTTTTTGCTTAAAAAACTTAAGAATGCGATGGTAAGCAATATTCTTATCGAACGTCCTACAGGTGCTGCTAAAGTAACAATTAGCACTGCTCGTCCAGGTATCGTGATCGGTAAGAAAGGCGAAGATATTGAGAAATTACAGCGCGAACTCACCAACATTATGGGTGTTCCAGCTCAAGTTAGCATCAATGAAATTGATCGCCCTGACTTGGATGCACGTTTAGTTGCTGAAGCAATTGCTTCTCAATTAGAAAAGCGTGTTATGTTCCGTCGTGCTATGAAGCGTGCGGTTCAAAATACAATGCGTGCTGGCGCTAAAGGTATCAAAGTTGAAGTTTCTGGCCGTTTAGGTGGTGCAGAGATTGCTCGTACTGAGTGGTATCGTGAAGGTCGTGTACCTTTGCATACACTTCGTGCTGACATCGACTATGCTACTATGCGTGCAGAAACAACATACGGTACGATCGGTGTTAAAGTTTGGATTTTCCGTGGCGAGATTTTAGGTGGCATGAAACAAGTCATGAACCCTGCTCCTGCTGAAGAGCGTCCAGCTAAACGCGGTCGTGGTCGTGGTGAAGGTCAAGAGCGTCGTGGTCGTCGCGGTGACCGTGCTGCTGACAAGGGAGAATAATCCATGTTGCAACCTAAACGTACCAAATTCCGTAAAGTGCACAAAGGCCGTAATACTGGTCTAGCGCATCGTGGTAGTACAGTATCATTTGGTTCGATTGCAATTAAAGCAACTGAACGTGGTCGTATGACTGCGCGTCAGATTGAAGCTGCACGTCGTACCATTAGCCGTCGTATTAAACGTGGTGGTAAAATCTTCATCCGCGTATTCCCAGACAAACCAATTACCGAAAAACCATTAGAAGTTCGTATGGGTAAAGGTAAAGGTAGTGTGGAATACTGGGTTTGTCAGATCCAGCCAGGTAAGATCCTGTACGAAATTGAAGGTGTTAGCGATGAGTTAGCGCGTGAAGCTTTTGCTTTAGCTGCAGCTAAACTCCCGTTTAAAACCACTATCGTGACTCGGACGGTGATGTAATGAAAATTAAAGATCTACGTGAAAAGTCGGTAGAAGAGTTGAAAGCTTTGCTTGATGAGCAACAGCTTAACCAATTCCGTCTTCGTATGGCGAAAGCAACTGGTCAATTAGGCAAATCGCATGAAGTGCAAATTGCTCGTAAGACAATTGCTCGTATCAAGACACTCCTTACCGAAAAACAGGGGAACGGACAATGAGTGAAAAAACAGTCCGCACGTTAACCGGCAAAGTTGTAAGTGACAAAATGGACAAGTCTATTGTTGTGCTTATTGAACGCCGCGTTCAACACCCGTTGTACGGCAAATCAATCCGCCGTTCAACTAAATTACACGCTCATGATGAGAACAATGTTGCTAAAACTGGCGACTTAGTGACCATCAAAGAAAGCCGCCCAATTTCTAAAACTAAAGCTTGGACTTTAGTGGAAGTCGTTGAAGCAGCTGCTGAGTAATTAGACGTTCTTGTTGCATCATCGGACAATTTCGAGTACTCTTTGAGCCTTTCGAAATTGCGACCGGTGATGCTCGGTTTTGGAGTAGGGCAATGATTCAAACCGAAAGTATGCTCGACGTAGCAGACAACAGTGGTGCACGCCGCGTACAATGTATTAAAGTACTTGGTGGTTCACACCGTCGTTATGCTTCAGTTGGCGATATTATTAAAGTTACTGTAAAAGAAGCAATTCCGCGCGCACGTGTTAAAAAAGGTGACGTGATGAATGCTGTAGTTGTACGTACAAAATTCGGCATCCGTCGTCCAGATGGTTCTGTTATTCGTTTCGACGATAACGCAGCTGTTATTTTGAACAACAACAAAGCTCCGATTGCGACTCGTATCTTCGGACCAGTGACTCGTGAACTTCGTACTGAACAGTTCATGAAAATCATTTCATTGGCTCCTGAAGTTTTATAAGAGGCAATCATGGCTAAGATTAAAAAAGGCGATCAAGTAATTGTGATCGCAGGTAAAGAAAAAGGCAAACAAGGTGTTGTTTTGTCTGTTTCTGAAGATCGAGTTAAGGTCGAAGGTCTTAACTTAGTGAAGAAGCATCAAAAGCCAAACCGTGTAACTGGCGCTGAAGGCGGTATCGTTACTCAAGAGGCAACGCTTCATATTTCAAACGTGGCAATTTTTAATGCTACAACCCAAAAGGCTGACCGTATTGGTTACCAAGTGATTGATGGCGCGAAAACTCGTGTTTATAAATCAAATGGTGAATCAGTGGCGGTAGCGAAGTAATAGGTTGAATAGGCGATGGCCAGACTTAAAGCACGTTATAACGACGAACTTAAAGCGAAGTTACAAGAAGAACTTGGCGTTAAGAATGTGATGGATATTCCTCGCATCACGAAAATCACTCTTAACATGGGTGTAGGCGCAGCTGCAACTGATAAGAAATTATTAGATGGCGCTGTTGCTGATATGCAACTCATTGCTGGTCAAAAACCAGTTGTGACACTTGCACGTAAATCAATCGCTGGTTTTAAAATCCGTGATGGTTGGCCAATTGGTTGTAAAGTTACTTTACGTGGCGACCAAATGTACGAATTCTTGGATCGCTTGATCTCGATCGCTATCCCTCGTATCCGTGACTTCCGTGGTTTCTCTTCGAAATCATTTGATGGTCGTGGTAACTACTCTATGGGTTTAAAAGAGCAGATCGTTTTCCCTGAAATCGATTTTGACAAAATTGATCGTATCCGTGGTTTAGATATCACTATTACGACCACTGCTCGTAGCGATGACGAAGGCCGTGCGCTTATGCGTGCATTCGGCTTCCCGTTCAAATAAGAGGTCGATATGGCTAAGAAAGGTATGATTAATCGCGAATTGAAACGCGAAAAGACAGTTGCTAAATACGCTGCAAAACGTGCTGAATTAAAAGCAACGATTGCAAACGTAAATGCATCTGATGAAGAACGTTTCGAAGCGATGATGAAGTTACAAGCATTACCACGTAATGCATCTCCAGTACGTCTTCGTAACCGCTGTGGTTTAACTGGTCGTCCTCATGGTTACTTCCGTAAGTTCGGTTTAAGCCGTAACAAATTACGCGATACAGTAATGCAGGGTGATGTACCAGGCGTTGTTAAAGCAAGCTGGTAAGGAGCGACTATAATGAGTATGCAAGATACCGTTGCCGACATGTTAACGCGTGTTCGTAACGCTCAAATGGCAAAGAAACAAGTTGTTTCTATGCCTTCTTCTAAGTTGAAGGTTGCTATTGCAAACGTTCTTCAACAAGAAGGTTATATTTCAAATGTAGAAGTTGCTCAAGAAGATGCAAAAGCTACTTTGACTATTACGTTAAAATATTTCGAAGGCAAACCAGTTATCGAAACTGTGAAGCGCGTAAGCCGTCCTGGTCTACGTCAGTATCGCGGTAAAGATGCACTTCCAAGCGTTAAGCAAGGTTTAGGTATTGCAATTGTTTCTACAAGCAAAGGCATCATGACTGATCGCGCTGCACGTGCTGCGGGCGTTGGTGGTGAAGTTATTGCTTTTGTTTCTTAATAGGTGATTCCTCATGTCTCGTGTGGCTAAAGCCCCAGTAACTGTACCTAATGGTGTAACAGTTACTCAGAACGGCCGGCAGGTCGAAGTGAAAGGCACTAAAGGTACATTGTCTTTCAACCTGCATGCGCTGGTCGAGCTAAAACAGGAAGAAGGTAAACTTCAACTTGCTCCAGTTAAAGAGTCGAAAGATGCTTGGATGCAAGCTGGTACTGCTCGCGCTGTATTGAACAACCTTGTAAAAGGTGTTAGCGAAGGCTTCGAACGTAAGTTACAGCTAGTTGGTGTTGGTTACAAAGCAGCAGTTAAAGGCACTGTCGTTAACCTTGCTTTAGGTTATTCACACCCAATTGACTACGCTTTACCAGAAGGTGTAACAGCGGAAACTCCAACTGCAACTGAAATCATTTTGAAATCAGCAAACAAGCAGTTGTTAGGTCAAGTAGCAGCGGAAATCCGTGCATACCGTTCTCCTGAACCATATAAAGGTAAAGGTGTTCGTTATTCGGATGAAGTTATTCTTCGTAAAGAAGCTAAGAAGAAATAAGGCGCGAGGTTCTTATGAACGAAAAGAAACAAACCCGTTTGCGTCGTGCAAAAAGCACACGCTTGCACATTCGTGCATTGGGTGCGACTCGTTTGTGTGTAAACCGCACTCCGCGTCACATCTATGCTCAAGTTATTTCAGCAGATGGTGGCAAAGTTTTAGCGCAAGCTTCAACTTTAGATGCATCTTTGCGTAGTGGTGCGACTGGTAATATCGATGCAGCAACTAAGGTTGGTGCTTTAATCGCAGAACGTGCTAAAGCAGCTGGCGTTACTAAAGTTGCATTTGACCGTTCTGGTTTTAAATATCATGGTCGTATCAAAGCCTTGGCTGATGCTGCTCGTGAAGGCGGCTTGGAGTTCTAATCATGGCGAAAGTTGAACAAAACGAAGGTCTCGTTGAAAAGCTGGTTGCCGTTGATCGTGTAGCCAAAGTTGTTAAGGGTGGTCGTATCTTCTCTTTCACAGCATTAACTGTTGTGGGTGATGGTAATGGTCGTGTAGGTTTTGGTCGTGGTAAAGCGCGTGAAGTTCCAGCTGCTATTTCTAAAGCACTTGAAGCTGCACGTCGTAACATGATTACTGTAGACCTTGCGGGGACTACTTTACAACACCCTGTGAATGCTCGTCATGGTGCAAGCCGTGTATACATGCAACCTGCTTCAGAAGGTACTGGCGTAATTGCTGGTGGCGCGATGCGTGCTGTTCTCGAAGCTGCAGGTGTACATAACGTACTTGCTAAATGTTATGGTTCTACAAATGCTGCTAACGTAGTAAACGCAACATTCAAAGGTTTGCGTGATATGACTTCTCCTGAGAAAGTCGCTGCGAAACGTGGTCTTTCAGTAGAACAAATTCAAGGGTAATCAATCATGAAAACGATTAAAGTTACCCAGACTAAATCTTCTTCGCATCGTTTAAAAAATCATAAACTTTGCTTACAAGGTCTAGGTCTGCGTCGTATTGGTCATACTGTAGAAGTGCAAGATACGCCTTCTAACCGTGGTATGATCAACAAAGTTTACTATATGGTTAGTGTAGAGGAATAAGCCATGACTCTGCGTTTAAATGAACTTGCACCTGCTGAAGGTGCTAAGCGTGAAAATCGTCGTCTAGGTCGTGGTATCGGCTCTGGCGTTGGTAAGACTGGTGGTCGTGGTATCAAGGGTCAAAACTCACGTAAAAGTGGTGGTACTCGTCCAGGCTTTGAAGGCGGTCAAACAGCGTTATATCGTCGTTTACCAAAATTCGGTTTCACTAGCCAAATCGCTTTGAAAACTGCTGAAGTACGTTTGTCTGAATTGAATAAAGTTGAAGGTGATGTAATTAGCCTTGAAACTTTAAAAGCTGCGAACGTTGTTCGTCGTGATCAAATTCGTGCTCGCATCGTTCTTTCTGGTGAAATCACTCGCGCATTCACTGTTCAAGGTGTTGTGTTGACTAAAGGCGCTAAAGCTGCTGTTGAAGCTGCTGGCGGTAAAGTCGAGGAGTAATCTCGAGTGTCTATGACTCCTAGTTCTTCAGGTCATGTAAACATGATGAAAGGCCAACCATTTCATGTGAAATATCGTGAAATTATTCGTCGATTAATGTTTTTGATTGGCGCGTTATTGGTCTTTCGACTAGGAGCGCATATTCCGTTGCCAGGTATTGATAATATAGCGCTAGCACAGTTTTTTAAGGCGAATGAAGGTACCTTCTTAGGCTTATTTAATATGTTCTCTGGCGGTGCATTAGAACGCATGTCGATTCTAGCGTTGGGGATTATGCCGTACATTTCTGCATCGATTATCGTGCAGTTAATGTCTACGGTTGTTCCTTCGTTAGAAGCTTTGAAAAAAGAAGGCGAGCAAGGCAAACGAAAGATCAATCAATATACACGTTATGGCACCTTATTCCTTGCACTCGTGCAAGGTGTAGGGATGTGTGCTGGTTTGATCAGTCAAGGTATTACTTTGACATCAGGCTTAGCATTCTATGTTCCTGCAGTTACTTCGTTAGTTGCGGGAACAATGTTTCTGATGTGGTTAGGAGAGCAAATTACCGAACGTGGTGTTGGTAATGGTATCTCGATGATCATTTTTGCAGGTATTGTGGCAGGCTTGCCAAATCTTGTAATACAGTCGTTTACGTCTGTAGATAATGGTCAAGGTAGTTTAATTGGTTTGGCTGTATTTGGCTTACTCTCATTAGCCGTTTTAGCTGCGATTGTGTTTATTGAAAAAGCACAACGTCGTATTCCAGTGAACTATGCACAAAAGCAACAAGGTCGTCGTGTTTTTACTGCACAGCAAACGCATTTGCCATTAAAAATTAATATGGCAGGTGTGATTCCAGCGATTTTTGCAAGCTCATTGTTATTATTTCCAGCGAGCTTAGGGCAATGGTTAGGTAGTGCTGATCCAAATGCAGGGATTGTGAAGCGTAGCCTACAAGATCTGGCATTGGTGTTATCGCCTGGACAGCCGTTGTATTTAATGCTGTTTGGTGCGTTAATTATTTTCTTCTGTTATTTCTATACAGCGCTAGTATTTAGCCCAAAAGAAGTTGCAGAGAACTTAAAACGCAGCGGAGCATATGTGCCTGGTATCCGCCCAGGTGAGCAAACGGCTCGTTATTTAGATCATATTCTTAACCGTTTGACTTTTATTGGTGCAATTTACATTACTGTAGTGTGTTTAATGCCTATGGTGCTACAAAGTTCGTTTAGTATTCCATTCCATTTGGGTGGAACATCTTTACTGATTGTAGTTGTAGTAGTAATGGACTTTATGGCGCAACTTCAAGCGCACCTTACTTCGCATCAATATGATAATCAAACGTTAATGAGAAAAACGACTGCTCATCCTAAGGGATAAGCGCACTTAGAGGTTTCATCATGAAAGTACAAGCTTCTGTAAAGAAAATTTGTGGTAGCTGCAAAGTTATCCGTCGTAATGGGGTTATTCGCGTGATTTGTAGCGCAGAACCTCGTCATAAGCAGCGTCAAGGTTAATTTAATTAAGACCTGTTGATTTCAGTAGGCTAATTAGGTTATTATCCGCCCCTCAAGATTTTTGTGGGGCGGTTGATTATCTTGACTGCCTTTTTGGAGAAAATTGAATGGCTCGTATTGCCGGTGTAAACATTCCGGATAACAAGCATGCTGTTATCTCTCTCACGTATATTTTTGGTATCGGTCGCCACACTGCTAAGAACATCTTAGCAACTGTAGGTATTACTGAGACTACAAAAATCCGTGAATTAGATGATGCTCAGCTTGATGCGATTCGTGCAGAAGTTGCTAAGGTTCCGACCGAAGGTGATTTACGTCGCGAAATTTCCATGAACATTAAACGTTTAATGGATTTAGGCTGCTACCGCGGTCTTCGTCATCGTCGCAGCTTGCCTGTTCGTGGACAACGCACCAAAACTAACGCACGTACCCGTAAAGGTCCGCGCAAACCGATTAAAAAGTAAGATTTCTGGAAGCTAAAAGATGGCTAAAGATACTCGCACACGCAAGAAGGTCACTCGTACCGTCTCTGAAGGTGTTGCACACATTCACGCGTCTTTTAATAACACCATTGTAACGATTACCGATCGTCAAGGTAATGCATTGGCTTGGGCTACCTCAGGTGGACAAGGCTTCCGTGGTTCACGTAAATCAACTCCGTTCGCTGCTCAGGTAGCTGCTGAAGTTGCTGGTAAAGCAGCTTTGGATTACGGTTTGAAAAACCTAGACGTCCTTGTAAAAGGTCCTGGTCCAGGTCGTGAGTCTGCGGTTCGTGCATTAGGCGCAGTGGGTTATAAGATTAACAGCATTACCGATGTGACACCAATTCCTCACAACGGTTGCCGTCCACCTAAAAAACGTCGCGTGTAAGGAGAAACATTCATGGCTCGTTATATTGGTCCAAAATGCAAACTCTCTCGCCGCGAAGGGACAGACCTGCAACTTAAATCAGGCGTTAAACCGTTTGATGTAAAAACCAAAAAACACAATAAAGCACCTGGTCAACATGGTCAGGCTCGTGGTGGTAAGCAATCTGAGTATTCACTACAATTACGTGAAAAACAAAAAGTACGTCGTATGTACGGTGTGTTAGAGCGTCAATTTAGTAACTACTATAAAGAAGCAGCTCGTGTTAAAGGCGCAACTGGTGAAAACTTGTTGAAATTGCTTGAAAGCCGTCTTGATAACGTAGTTTATCGCATGGGTTTTGGTTCTACACGTTCAGAAGCTCGTCAGTTGGTATCTCACCGTTCTATTACTTTAAATGGTCGTCGTGTAAATATTGCGTCTATTCAAGTAAAAGCGGGTGATGTAATTGCAGTGCATGAAGGTGCTAAACAACAATTGCGTATCAAAAACGCTATTGAATTAGCTGCTCAACGTGGTATCCCTGCTTGGATGGAAGTTGATCATTCTAAGTTGGAAGGTACGTTTAAAGCTGCACCAGATCGCTCTGATTTACCTGCTGAAATCAACGAAAGCTTGATTGTAGAATTGTATTCTAAATAATCCTTGAGGTAGCAATAAATGACGCGTACTGCAAACGAGTTTCTAACTCCGCAAGCGATCAAGGTCGAAGCGGTGAGCGGGACCTCGGCAAAAGTGATTCTTGAGCCTTTAGAGCGTGGTTTTGGCCATACTCTAGGTAATGCTTTACGTCGCATTCTATTGTCTTCTTTACCTGGCGCTGCTGTGGTTGAAGTTGAGATAGAAGGCGTCGAGCACGAGTACAGTACTTTAGAAGGCTTGCAGCAGGACATCGTCGAGCTCTTGCTGAACCTAAAAGGATTGTCTATTAAGCTGTTCGATCAAAATGAAGCATATTTAACATTAGAGAAGCAAGGTGCAGGTGATGTAACAGCAGCTGACCTTCGTTTACCTCATAATGTTGAAGTGGTTAACCCTGATCATTTAATTGGTACTTTGAGTTCTTCTGGTTCATTGAAAATGCGCCTTAAAGTAGCTCAAGGTCGTGGTTATGAGACATCTGACTCTCGTTTCCCAGAAGGTGAAACACGCCCAGTAGGTCGTTTACAGTTAGATGCTTCTTATAGCCCAATCAAGCGCGTGTCTTACACAGTAGAAAATGCTCGTGTAGAACAGCGTACCGATCTTGATAAGTTAGTGATCGATCTTGAGACTAACGGAACTGTTGATCCAGAAGAAGCTATCCGCAAAGCGGCAACGATCTTGCAACAACAAATTGCAATTTTTGTTGATCTTCAGAAAGATCAAACTCCTGTCGCTCAAGAACCTCGCGAAGAAGTTGACCCAATTTTGCTTCGTCCAGTAGATGATCTCGAGCTTACTGTTCGTTCTGCTAACTGTTTGAAGGCAGAAAATATTTACTACATTGGTGATCTTGTTCAACGTACTGAAGTTGAGTTGTTAAAAACTCCTAACTTAGGTAAAAAATCGTTAACAGAGATCAAAGATGTTTTGGCATCGAAAGGTTTACAACTCGGCATGCGTTTAGAGAACTGGCCACCAGCTAGCCTCCGTATGGATGACCGATTTGCCTATCGTAGCCGTTAATTAAGTAGGACTATCACCATGCGTCATCGTAATAGTGGTGTGAAATTAGGCCGTACAAGCAGCCACCGTAAGGCGTTGTTTCAAAACTTAACAAATGCTTTAGTAGAGCACGAGTTAATTAAGACAACTTTGCCTAAGGCGAAAGAACTTCGTCGTGTTGCTGAGCCTTTAATCACTTTGGCTAAAAACGATACTGTTGCAAACCGTCGTTTAGCGTTTGCTCGTACTCGTTCAGCAGCAACTGTTGGTAAATTATTTACCGTTCTTGGCCCTCGTTACAAAGAACGTAACGGCGGTTATCTACGTGTTCTTAAAGCGGGCTTCCGTGCAGGTGATGCTGCACCGATGGCTTACGTTGAACTTGTAGACCGTGAAGTAAAATAATACTTCTACGTAGAACAGTCAGTTGTTCCAAAAAAGGTCGGTTTATTCCGACCTTTTTTATTGTCTATTTGAAACAGCAAATATTGATCATTTGTCTTCGAGTGGCATGTATATCATCCTAATTTTTAGCTAAAGATGGCTCATGAAAAAGTTGGAACTGTAATGACTTGTCTTTTGTGTAGAGTTCCATAACTAAAAAATTTGAAGACATGATGATCTTCGAAAATTGCATTAGGTTGTTATAAGAGATATTTTAAAAACACCTAAATCTAGGTGAAAATCTCAAGATTTTTTACCTCATATTTCTTCAAAATGTCCCGAACTGATATAAAAAAACCGATGAATGACTAAACTTGACATTGTGCATTGTCAAATTTGTGCTTTAATAAAGACATGGTTTATACAGGGTATAAAAACAATGGAAAAGCAAGTTGATGTATTAATTATCGGTGCAGGTATCTCTGGAATTGGGTTAGCCGTGCATCTTTCTAAAAACTGTCCACAGCGTAACTTTGAAATTTTAGAACGTCGTGAGAGCTTTGGGGGGACTTGGGATTTATTCCGTTATCCTGGTATTCGTTCGGATTCAGACATGTCTACTTTTGGTTTTAACTTTAAACCATGGGCAAAAGAAAAAGTTTTAGCTAGTGGTCCTGAAATTAAAGGTTATTTAGGTGAAGTGATCACTGAAAATAAATTAAAAGAGAAAATTCACTTTGGTCATCGTGTACTTTCTGCAAACTATGATTCTGCTAAGAAAAAGTGGTTGGTTGAAATTGAAGACAACAACAAGAAAAAGCAGACTTGGTCAGCTAATTTTGTGATGGGATGTACTGGTTACTATAATTACGACCAAGGTTATGCACCACAATTCCCAGATCAAGATAAATTTAAAGGACAATTTATCCATCCACAACATTGGCCAGAAAATTTAGATTATACGGGTAAGAAAGTGGTGATCATTGGTAGTGGTGCAACTGCAATTACGCTTGTACCTTCAATGGTGAAAGGTGGAGCAGGGCATGTCACAATGTTACAGCGCTCACCAACTTATATTGCTACGGTTCCTTCAATTGACTTTATTTATGAGAAAACACGTAAATTTATGTCTGAGGAAACGGCGTATAAATTTACTCGTGCACGTAATATTGGTATGCAACGTGGTATTTATGCATTAGCTCAAAAATATCCGAATACTGTACGTCGTTTATTGTTGAAAGGAATTGAATTACAGCTTAAAGGTAAAGTGGATATGAAACACTTTACGCCAAGCTACAACCCTTGGGATCAACGTTTATGTGTTGTGCCAGACGGTGATTTGTTCAAGGCATTACGTGAAGGTAAGGCAAGCGTTGAAACGGATCAAATTGAGAAGTTCACTGCGAATGGTATCCAATTAAAATCTGGAAAACATTTAGAAGCGGATATTGTGATCTCGGCAACTGGTTTGGAAATTCAGATTCTAGGTGGGGTGAAAGGTTCAATTGACGGTAAGCCAATGAACACATCTCAACATATGCTGTATCAAGGCGTGATGGTGAGTGATGTCCCTAACATGGCGATGATCATTGGTTATATCAATGCTTCATGGACATTAAAGGTTGATATTGCAGCTGATTATATCTGTCGCTTAATCAATCATATGGATAAAAATGGTTTTGATGAAGTGATTGCCCATGCTGATCCAGCCCAGTTTGAACAAGACACGATTATGGGTAAATTGTCTTCGGGTTATATTGCGCGTGCAGCGGATGTGATGCCAAAACAAGGTAAACAGGCACCGTGGAAGATCACCAATAACTACCTTGCTGACCGTAAGGAATTGAAAGAAGCTAAATTTAATGATGGTGTGTTACAGTTCCATAAACGGAGTGAACAGGCAGATCGTAAGCCAAAATTAGTCTCATAAGTTTTTGCTTGAATGTTTTGAAACCCTATGCAGTTGCATAGGGTTTTTTATTTGAGTGGCTATTTAAATATAAAAAATATCGCGTATATTGAGCGCAATAACATTTAAAACAGGGATGACTGAGTGAAAAAGCTATTAATCTTGGGGACATTATTATTCAGTACATTTGTTTTTGCTGATGATGTAAAACAGAAAGAAGTTATTGCTCAAAAATTGGTATCTGTAGATGGAACCGAACAAGGTTTACAAAACACTGATAAAATGATTTTAGAGCAAATCCGAATGCGTTTGCCTAAAGATATACCTGAAAATTTTTACGTAGATTTGATTAAAAATTTAAACAGTGAACAGCGTAAGCAATTCATTATCCAACGTTATGTTGAAACATTCAGTCAACAGGAACTACAAGCCGCATTAACCTTTTATCAATCTACAGAAGGGAAAGCGTGGGCTAAAAAAGCCAGTGAGATAGGAAGTGAAGTTGCACATTTCACTACGCAAAATGCACGCACTGCTTTAAATGTCACTATGCAGCAACATATTGATAATCCAACGGTAAAGCAACTAATGGCACGAATGAATCCAACGCCTACGCCAGCTCAAGTAACTGAAAAACCTGAAACTAAATAAATAAAAAAGGATCGTGTAATTAAACACGATCCCTTTAACTTTCCCATTTATGTTTAAAGTGTACGAGAAATTAATTCTTTCATAATTTCATTTGTTCCCGCATAAATACGGTTAGCACGGTTATCGATGTAGGCACGTGCAATTGGATACTCCAACATATAACCATAGCCACCATGTAATTGTAAGCAATCATCTACAACTTTTGAGAACATATCTGAAATTTTGTATTTGGCTGCTGCTGCGGCATCCACACCTAAGCTTTCTTCGAGTTGTAATTCCATACAACGATCTAAATAAGTACGGCAGAAATCAATTTCAGTACGTAGTTCAGCTAATTTAAACCGTGTATTTTGGAACGTACTAATCGCTTTGCCAAATGCTTTACGATCTTTAGTGTATTGCACAGTATGCGCAAATGCTGCTTCTGCACCTGCCTGGCAAATAATTGCAACCAACATACGTTCCCATGCCAATTCTTTCATCAACATAATGAAGCCCATACCTTCCATACCAAGTAGGTTTTCCTTAGGTACTCGTACGTTGTCAAAGAACAATTCGCAAGTATCTTGCCCTTTCATTCCGATTTTATTCAAAGGTTTACCTTTACTAAAACCAGCACGATCAGCTTCAACGATGATTAATGATAAATTTGCTGAGCCTTTTTCATTGTTGCCTGTTTTACAGACGACAATTGCCATGTCACAAAGGTAGCCATTGGTAATGAAGATTTTTGAACCATTAATGACATACTCATCGCCATCAAGCACAGCTGTAGTACGAACTGCTTGAAGATCTGAACCTGTACCTGGTTCAGTCATGGCAATCGCTGTAACTGTTTCACCTGTTGCCATTTTTGGCAACCAATGTTGTTTTTGTTCCTCATTACCAAAGTTATTGACATAATTGGCAACGATGTCTGAGTGTAATGAGAAACCTGTACTTGAGTCCATTGCATAAGCTTGTTCTTCAATGAGAATCATACTGTACAAACGATCAACCCCAGAGCCACCATATTGTTCTGGCATTGTGGTACAGAGTAAACCTAGTTCACCTGCTTTGTTCCATAAGTCACGGTCAACATGTTGTTGTTTCTCATATTTTTCAATATTTGGCACGACTTCTTTTTCATAAAATTTACGTACAGTTTCACGAAATGCTTCATGTTCAGAAGTAAATAGCTTACGCGGTAACATATTTGGAATTGGACGAATTGCACCTGATTGCATTTGTTATTTTTTCCCTAGAGTGTTGGATTTAAACATTCATTGCCACGATACAAGAAATTGAAAATAGTGAACAATGTGATCAATGCTCAATCTGATTGATGTATTTGGTCACTTGGGAAAAATCCATGCAAAATTTATGAGGAGATCGGGTAAACTATGCAGAAATGGTTGCATAGTGGAATAAATGATGTTTGATGAAATAAGTTTGGAAGAACGTAAGGTCGTTTATCGCGCACGTCGTGGTTTAAAAGAAATTGATGTGTATTTCGATCCTTATGTTAAAAACTATTATTTAACCGCCGATGCTGATGAAAAGGCGCTATTTGCAGAGTTGGTTGATCAAGAAGATCCAGATTTATTGGATTGGTTTATGGAAGTGGGCGAGCCACCTCGTGCTGAGTTAAAAGATTTTATTTTAAAATTAAAACATTATGTTCATGGCTAATCGTGTTTTTGAGTTGCAATACAGTCGATTTTCGCTTGTATTGCAACTTTTTGTTTTTGTCACTGTTCTAATTTTAGCCTACCAATTGCTAGCTCTTTCATTTTGGCTGCTTAGCCTTGTTGTGATGGTTTTATTTTGGGTTCTATTGTTACGGCGTCCTTTAATAAAGCGTTTTGAGTATTTGGATCATCAGCATTGGTCATTTGAGTTTGTGGATACTTCTATCGCAATCCAAGGTCGAACAATCACTAAAATTATTGATCACCAAGCTTATATTACGATTTATTTTTCTGATACTCAGTACCAACCTTTAACGATTTGGTGGGATCAATTGTCAATTTCGCAGTGGAAAAACTTAAAATTATTAATAAAAATGCTTTAATTGTTGGACAATTCTACAACTGTATATAATTAATTATATGTTTATTTTCAATTTTTTATGTTGGTTTTACTTTGCGTTCATTTAAATTGTTAGATTAAATATTCTAGAATTTCGTGAAAATATAAATTGTCAGACAATCTGACCATCAACTTGTATTCATTTTCGTTAAAGTACAAACACCAACGTAAAGTGTGGTGGAGTTCCAAAGTAATAGAAATTCCAACATGGTCGTTTCTGGTGATTGCAATTGTTATAGGAAGAGCAGGAACTTTACTCAAGGATTACTTTCAACAAAACTAAAAGATAAAGAGTTTCACGTTTTTACCAGTTAATAAGTAGCATGTGCTGAACCGTCGCAATGCTACTTTTTTTTGCCTAAAATTTTTGTATTTTCAACTCTCTGTCAATTCGCTTATCTGTGAATTGTGTCAGAATGGGCATGTTAAATTAGAGCAATTACTCTTTAATTCAAGTATTGCATCTGATAAGGTACGCCTAAAAGGAAAAACAAATTAATTAGAGGACAGGAAGAATGTCTAAATTCCAAAAAATGGGACAGGGTGTGGCGGTTGCGTTACTCACAACATCACTATTATCAGGGTGTTCACAAATCATTAAAACAGGGGCTAATGTCGCATTAAGTTTTAGTGAAAATCATATTGTTCCACCAATTTTGGCGATGGATGACGCCGAAATGGTGTGTAATTCAGGTAATGCCTTAACTCCAGCGGTGATGTCAACCAAGGATATGGGTGCTGATCCAACACGTATGGCGGTGTTATTGTATACCTCAGCAGGTATTTGTGCTGAAAATAAAGCCTTAGAAGCGGAACTCCGCTATTTGCGTGCTTCGAAAGCAGGTCAAGTTTCTGAAGCTCAAGATGCTCGTATTGAACAAAAACGTTGGGCGGGGATTGCTGCTGAACGTCAATATGCAGGTTATCAACTTTTTGCAAATCGTTGGGAATCAAAATATAAATATAAATTGGGTGATTCATGCCCAACAATGCGCAATGATTTAGATCAGACAGTTTACCTTTTAGGGATGGTAAGTGGTCTGCAAGCGATGACCAATGATATTAACTCTGGTGGTGCGGTTAATGTCCCGAAAGATATTGCGGGTATTGTTGAGCGTGGCATGACCTGTTTGGATAATGAAAAATTCTGGGGCGCGCCGATGGCGACGCGAGCAGTGATTTGGACTTTATTACCAGGTGCGGGTGACGGTAAACCTGAACCTTATGCAACCATGAAAGAATCAATGCAAATTGGTGAGAAAAAAGGTGTTCGTTTATCACATGCATTATATGCAGTTGCTGCACAAGCAAGTGGTGATGATGCCAAACTGCGTGATGCTTTCCGTTCTTATGCTGCTGCAACAGGTGAAGACAAACCAGTAAATCCTCAATTTAGATTGATCGATAAGATGGCTGGTTTGATGGTCCAGGGTATAGCTGATCGTTATTGGACTGAAAATACAGGTGTACGTTCTAGTGATGAAGGTTTGACTTCTTTCTGGGACGATAAGAAAGAAAGTTCATCTGAATTGGATGCTTTATTTGATGGTGGAGATGGCGCATCAGCACCAGCAGAGTAAACTTGAATTAAACGACCTTTTACAAGTGAAACATTTAAACTGGTAAAAGGTCAGTTTTTTCATGGGGTGGTAATGGATGAAAGATCACGTATGGATACCGAAAGTTATTTTAATCGCTGTATGTGTTTCTATATCAGCGTGCTTGCAAGTATTTGCAGATCACTTCATTTATTGGAAACCTAGTTTATTCGCTGAGTTTTGGCGTTTATGGACTGCACATTGGGTTCATGTTGGATGGATGCATTTTTTCTTAAATATGCTGGCATTTGCATGTTTACCTTTTATTTTTCCTCATGCTCGTAATTGGCACTTATGTATTCTGCTTTTAATCCTTCCTCCCTTTATTAGTCTTATCTTTTATTTCTACTTACCTTATATCGATGCCTATGCTGGTCTTTCTGGCGTGTTGCATGGATTATATGTTGCTGTTGGTCTCGTGTATCTGAAATATCCCAAAGAAAGAAAATTTGCCTTATTGGTCTTGTTGCTTATCTCAGCAAAATTAATATGGGAAAATACTTTTGGCCAGACGGGTACTGCACAGTTAATTGGTAGTCCGGTTTTGACAGAAGCTCATTTGATTGGTGCGATTGGTGGTTTGTTCTGTGGGTTAGGTTATTCATTGTTAAGAAGGATAGAGAGAGAACATATAAGTTGATAAAAAAAACCAACAAAAAAATGATTGTAGTCATTCTTTTTTGGGAAAGATTGCTGCAAATTTAGGCGGTTAAAAGGGATTGGTTACGAAGAGGGTAAATTCACTTATCTATCAACCATGGACATCGCATGATTCAACATCTTTGGATGGGTGTTGATAACAATAAACTGGAATATACATGCAAAATGATCAAGAGAAAAAGTCTGGATTAGCCCGACTGGGTTATATCTGGAATGATTGGATATCAACATTCATCATTCTTGCTTTGTTGCTAATGACTTTGCTTATTGGTACTGGCGAGATGATTCACGGTCAAATGCTCCGTATGGGGGAGCGTTTGTATGGTGATGAAAAAATAGGAATGCAGTATTCGTTTTTACGAGCTGAACCTGAAAAACCATCTTGTGATCGACATCCTAATATTGAAGCGCAAGTTCAAGAGCAGATGAAAGCAAATGCTGCTGATGAGTTTGCAAGTATGTTTGGTACAGCATCTGAATCAGATGTACGCGCTTCTTTATTAGCTGCACAACAACAGTGTGAAGAAAAATATCAGTTCTATGATAAAGCAATGAAGCACTTGGAAGCTCATCCAAGTATTCGTACTTATCGTCAAGTTGAAACCACATTCTTCGGTATTTTTAAGTTAGGTTCTGAAAACCAGACTGTACTTTTACTGATCATGGTGTTGTTTACATCTATCACAGCTTCTTTACGCTATCACCACATTGGTTTACGTGCACCTAAAACGAAGATGGACTATCGTGTCTATTCAGCATATATGGTTGTAGGTAATGCTCTACTGAGTTTATCGACAATTAGTCAATATAACTCGTTGCTGAATTCTGGCGTAGAATTGACTACGAAGACATTGGCGATTTCATGGTTATGGATAGCACTCTTTGTCTCTTTAACCGTAATCAGCTTAGTGCAATTATTTTTAATTCCTAAAACAGCGCAACCTAAAGGTAATTTTGGTTTGGCGGTGCTGAGCGTACCATTGTATGCACAGATGTCACTGATCACGGGGATAATCTTTACTTTCTTCATGGATTATCCAATGGGGCAAGGGATCTACTTGGGAATTATTGTTGAGTTCTCTGGTATTTTCTTAAACCTTGCATTGTTTATTTGGGCAGGTATGTTACTGACCCAAACGCGTGTGATGGATTTATTCTTAAATATCCTGCGTCCGTGGAATCTAGCACCTGAAACTTTAACTTGGTTAATCTTAATTGCAGCGGCAATTCCAACAGCATATACAGGCGCTTCTGGTATTTTCGTTATTGCCGCAGGTGCAATCATTTATAAAGAGGTTTGGAACTCTGGTGCGCGCCGTCAATATGCATTAGCTGTATCGGCAATGTCGGGTTCTTTAGGTGTGGTGATTCGTCCATGCTTACTTGTAATTTTGATTTCAATGCTAGATAGCCGCCATGTAACGTCTACAGAATTATTTGATCATGGTATCTATGTTTTCTGGTTAACTGCATTTATTTTCCTTGGCGTTTCATTGATTCTTGCTGAAGAAAAGTTCCGTGTTGCTTCACCAAAAGTTGCTGTACCTGGAATGTTACGTGCATGTGTACCTGTGGTTCCTTATGTAATCATTGGTTTTGCAGTTGTGATGTTCTATAAACTTGCGTTAGATACATCAATCAATGAATTTACAGCGCCAATGATTTTACCATTGGTGTTGATTGCAATGATTTTGTTTGACAAATTGTTTGCAGCAAAACTTGCACCAGCTCCAGTTATTGATGCAAAGCATGAGGCATTAGTTCTTGAACATGAACAGAAATCAGACTTCTTAAAAAGCCATGATCCTCATGGTGGTAAGAGTTTTGGTTTTGGTGGAGCATTACGTTTTGCAACTTCAGAAACAGTGGGTCATATCGGTGCCTTGATTCTACTGATGGCATTATCTGCGAGCGTTGGTGGTTTAATCGAGCGTGCTGAAGTGGTTGAGTTATTACCAACTCACTTGGATAATATCTATATTTCTCTTGCCTTTATTGCAATATTACTTGCAATTATTGGTATGACTACAGATCCATTTGGTGCGGTAATCTTAGTTGCTGCGACAGTAGCGCCAGTTGCTTATGAGAACGGTATTCATCCGATTCACTTCTGGATGATCGTATTGGTTGCATTCGAATTTGGTTATGTAACACCACCTGTTGCATTAAACCATTTGTTGACGCGACTCTCTGTCGGGGATGAAGAAGTATCAGCCGCTGATAAGGAAGCGAAAGAGAAATACACAAGTTTCTATTATCGTTATGAGCGTTGGTTATTACCGATTATCGTATTGTTCTCATCTTTAGTGTTGGTGACCTATGCACCATATATCTTCCAAATGTTTGGTTGGTATAAACACTAAGTGTTGAAATAAAAAAAGCACCTTCGGGTGCTTTTTTTATTTCTAAGATTTAAAATGCTTTAGACATTATTAATGTTGATAAGTTATTTTTAAAGATCAAATATTTTAGCGTTGAATCATTTTCTTTTGACGTTGAGTCAATGGACTACATAATAAAATTGCCAGCAAAATAATACAAAATCCAATCACGCTGTATAAATCAGGTACTTCATTCCAAAGTAAGAATCCCCATACACCTGCAAAAATAATGGCCATATAATTCACAGGTGCAATTTGTCCTGCTGGCGCAAGTCGATAAGCATGAGACATAAAAATTTGGCTGACATTAGCAAGTATCCCTGCGCCAATCAAAAATAATAATTCTTTTACATGATAGGTTCGCCACATCCAAAACATTGGAATCACAGAAAGTGCTGATCCTATCAAGCAGAAATAAAATACGATGCGTTCAGGTGGTTCGGTTTGAGTGAGTGCTCGAACGGTTACAAAAGCCATTGATGCAAGTAAGCTTGAGGCGATACCAATCACAGAAATCCAGTTCAGTAGACCTTGATCGGGTTTAGCCACACAGAACACCCCAATAAAGCCGAGTCCCGCGGCACAAAGCATAGCAATGGTGATTTTTTCTTTTAGAAATAACCATGCAATAACTGGAATAAAAATTGGGGAAGAGTAGGTAAATACCATTGCATTTGATAGCTTTAAATGCGCAATTGCGTAAAAGAAACCATACATAGCTGCAAGTCCAACAATACTACGCCAACTATGCATCCATAGTTTTTCTGTTTTTACAAAGCCAATACCTTGTTTAAAAATAAAAGGCAGAAACAGGATGAGTCCGACCACGTTGCGGAAAAATACAATTGTATAGTTATCAACCGTATGTGATGCATAACGAATACAGATACCCATGATCGAAAAGAGAAGGGCCGAGGTTGTTAGGCAACCAATCGCAAGTAAAAGGTTACGATTAGTTTGAAGTGAATTCATATTAGACGCGAGGCTTTGAGACTAAAGTTATTCTATGCTTCTCAACGGATGAAAGAAATGTGCTTTTAAACTGGATTTTAGATTTGTTGAGTGACTTATATCCATCATACCGCAATCAGTGTAAATACAAACTTATGAGGGTCTGTATGAAAAATCGCGATTAGAAATATGAGATTGATATTTCAATGAGTAAAAAGCTTTAAACTGGATTAAAGCTTTTGTCGTTTTAAGATTTATGTTGTGCGGAGATTTGAGCCTCCAAAAGTTTAATTTGATCTTCTTTGAGCTTAATTAAAGTATCAACATCATTATTTTGTTGTTTCAAGTCACGCTGTTGGTCGTGCAGTTGCTGTTGAATATCATCTAGCTTTGCAATCTCTTCTTTGGCTAAACTGTCATTGCTCGGAAGTGGTGATTTGACAACTGACTCTTCGACTAATTGTATTGGTGCAGCAACTGCACTGCTCACCGTATTTATATTTGGACTAACAGTTGTTTCTGCTTTGGATATAATTGTTTTTTCGGCAATTGGTTGTGTAGCTGTGCTTGTCGATTGCTGATCTTTTTGTGATAAAAACCATTGAATTGCAAGAAACAAAACCACAACAACGCTAATTCCACCAATTATCATCCATAATAATTTGGAATTTTGAGTTTGGTATGTGGACATCATTTTTAACCTTCTAGTCAAAATGACGAGGTTTGAATTGTATCACCCCAATTTCATCTGGCTCAGCGGTTTGTTGCTCTTCCACGTGGGTCGGGCGTTTTTCGCTATAAGCACATTCGATACATTCAATCCACTCGTCATCCACAGTGATGATCTTAACCACACGATCTAAGGCGCCACATTTAGGGCATTTTGCACCCGCGATGAACTGTCTTTTCATGTCAGTTAATTACCACCCTGTGAACAATAATGACGTAGTTTAAGCGGTTTTATTGGTATTCGTCCAACCTTGATGGCGTAATAATGCATCTATTTTTGGTTCTCTTTTTCGGAAATTGCGAAATGCATCAAGTGCAGTATCTTTTCCGCCAACTGCTAGAATAAACTTTCTAAACTCTTTGCCTGTCTCGGTATTAAAAATACCTTCACTTTCGAAGCGATCGAAGGCATCACTGGCTAAAACTTCTGCCCATTTATAAGAGTAATAGCCTGCTGCATAACCGCCTGCAAAAATATGGCTGAAACTATGTTGAAAACGGTTATAAGGTACCGCAGGAACCACGGCAAATTTATCGCGAATATCGTCCAAGGTCGCTTGGATTTGCTGACTGTTTAAGGCAGGTGCCTGACGGTGAATGCTTAGGTCAAACAATGCAAATTCAATCTGACGCAAGGTTTGCATGCCTGATTGAAAGAAACGCGCATTGAGTAACGCAGACAGCAATTCTTGTGGCAAAGTTTGCTTGGTTTCAGTGTGTTCGCTGAGTACGTCTAAACTTTCATTATCCCATGCCCAGAATTCCATAAACTGGCTTGGTAATTCAACCGCATCCCAAGCCACGCCGTGTGTGCCTGCAACTGAGATGTTATCTACTTCGGTCAACATATGGTGTAAGCCATGTCCAAATTCATGGAATAAAGTAATGACTTCATCGTGAGTCAATAGTGCAGGTTGATCGCCAATCGGTGGGGTAAAGTTACACACCATATAGCAAATTGGTTTTTGTAGACCATTGGCCGTTTGCACACGAGAACGGAAACCACTCATCCATGCGCCACCGCGTTTGCCGTTACGGGCATATAAGTCAAAATAGAAACCACCGACCACTTGACCTTGATCTGCAATTTCAAAATAACGTACATCATTTTGCCAAACAGGGGCTTGGCGTTCGATGATTTGAATACCATAAAGACGTTGCACGATCTGGAATAAACCGTCCACCACTTTTGGCGCAGGGAAATACGGTTTAAGCGCTTCTTGAGAAAGATTGAATTGCTGCTGTTTCAACTTCTCAGAATAATAGGTTGCATCCCAAGGTTTGAGTTCCTCAATTCCATCTTGTTGTGCAATGCTTTTGAGTTCAGCAATTTCAGCCAGTGCAGGTGTACGCGCATGCTCTGCCAAATCCACTAAGAATTGATGAACAGTTTCAACATCAGGTGCCATTTTGCTGGCAAGGGAATATTCAGCGAAGTTATTAAATCCAAGCAGTTGCGCCATCTCCTGACGTAAGCTCAGGATTTCCTCCATCACAGGTGTATTGTCAAATTCAGTCTTGTCGGACTGCTCAGATGCACGGGTCACATAAGCTTTATAGAGTTCTTCTCTTAATTCACGATCATCGGCATAGGTCATAATCGCAAAATAAGCAGGGAAATCCAGTGTGGCAACGGCTTGCTCCAGCTCACGTTGTTGCCCATATTGTTTTAATAATTCAACACTGCTTTGCGGTAAGCCTTTAAGTTGCGCTTCCGTTAACGGCTTGAAGTAGGCTTGGGTTGCATCGAGTACATGGTTCGAGAAGTCTGAAGACAGTTGTGATAAACGTGCCGAGATTTCTGCATAACGTTTTTTCGCTTCGCCTTGGAGTGCAACACCCGACAGTTTAAAGTCACGTAGCGCCAGTTTAATCGCGCTTTGTTGTGCTTCGCTCAATGTTTGAAATACATTACTATCATGAATCTGCTGATAGGTTTGATACAGCGCTGTGTGTTGTCCCAACTGAGTGTAGTATTCGCTCAAACTTGGTAACAGCGCTTGATAGACTTCACGGGTTTCCGAATTGTTCATGACTGCATTGAGATGTGACAAAATGCCCCACGATTCGCTCATGTTATTTTCAAGTTGATCAACTTCTGCCAAGGTTGCTAGTTGGGCTTCAGAGCCTTGCGGAACTTCCTTGAGTTGATTTAAGAAGTTTTGACCGTTTTGAATCGTTTGTTCAATCTGTTGTTTTAAATCGGCAAGTTGAATTTGATCAAATTGAGGAAGGGGGAGTGTCGCTTTTTGGAGTGTCATTGTATTTTTGCCATATTCATCTTTAAACATAATTATAGATGTAGGGCTTAGCGGGGGAGAAATCAAGGTTGATTTATTATTTATTCGTTAGGTTTTGCGTTGTGATCTGAATTTCATCAATTGATAGAATATATGTGCCGAAGTGACTTTGGCGAGTACTTAACTTTAATTTGAGATGATGGTTTTTATACGCTTCATATTCATTCAAAGTAATTCTAAAAATAGGAATTCCTGCATAAACTGTGTGGAAAGAATAAAAATCTGTATTTCGGGAGCGTTTTTTACGGCAGTGGCTGATACTTCCACGATTTGAGGTTGTCCGACCGTATACGTCCATATCATTGGGAAAGTGCCTGCTAAGTTGAGCCAGAGTAACGGAATAATAAACAAAGGAAAAATAACTAACACGTGAAGTTTAGGTTGCATTTGTACGCGTCGCCATTGTCGTGGAATCACCCACTCCTGATTCATTTTCAAATTGAGAAAGTAAAGCATGAGCAATACATAGAAAAAGCTAGCAATTACCAAGGCGACAAACTTTACTGTTAATGTAGGTGAAAAGTTCCCTTTAAATATATAAATAGCTGTACTAATACTTAAAAAGAATAAACAAGCGAGTACATAGTAATGATAATAATATTTTGTGATTTGGTAATGAGGCATTAGGATTTTATTTGTATTTTTAAATTGTTTATTTATGCATTATATAACAAAAAATAAGAGAGCCGAAGCTCTCTTGTTTTATGAGTTATTCACTCTTTGCTTTTGCATTCGACTTTTTCTTTTTTACTTTTTTCTTTGTCTTTTCTTTATTTTCAGGCTTAGCCGAAGCTTTTTTAGCAGGTTTTTTAGTATAAGAACTTGGTTTGTTCTTATCCTTTTTCTTACGCACAGTCTTTTCACCATCTTCACTTACTTTGGATGCCGTTGGTGCCTTGCCAAAAACTTCTTCTGTAGTGGCTGCTCGAGTTGATGTTGTACGCGGTGCTTTTTGACGAATCACACGACCTAAATGTGTGAGTTGTTGTACCAATTGGAAGTCGATTTTACGTTCTTCCAAATTCACACCAGCCACTTGAATTTTTACTTCGTCACCGAGGCTAAATGACTGTCCACGATTCTGACCAATCAAACTTTGGCTGGCTTGATCATACAGGAAGAAGTCTTCACCGAGCTGACTGACATGAATCATGCCATCGACATAGAGGTCTTTTAGCGTCACAAATAGACCAAACTCAGTCACCGCACTAATGATACCAACAAACTCATCGCCTAAATGCTGTTGCATATAATGGCATTTCAACCATGTTGTCACACTACGTGATGCTTCATCGGCACGACGTTCAGTTTGTGAAAAATGCTCCCCTGCATCATCTAAAGCTGCACCAGACAATGGATAAGCTTTCTTATCGAGATAGGCTTTAATGGCACGGTGTAACAATAAATCTGGGTAACGACGAATTGGTGAAGTGAAATGCGTATAAGCTTCATAAGCAAGACCATAATGTCCTGCATTATTCGCACCATAATAGGCTTGCATCATTGAGCGTAATAACACCGCATGAATACTTGGCGCATCTAAACGATCTTTGGTCGCTTCAATCACGGCTTGGTAATCAGCTTGAGTGGGTTGCTCTGGAAATGGCAAACCGAGTAATTTGACGAAATCACGGACTTTTTGAATACGTGAGAATTCTGGCGCTTCATGTACACGATATAACATCGGAATATCATGTTCTAATGAGTATTCAGCTGCGGCAACGTTCGCCAATAACATGCATTCTTCAATCAGTTTATGCGCATCATTACGAGTACGTGGCAAGATTTCTTTAATGCCGCCCAACTCATCAAAGGTCATGTAGGTTTCAATGGTTTCAAATTCCATCGCATGACGTTTGGCACGTAGTTCTTTTAGTGTCTGATACAGCTGGAATAGGGTATTTAACGATTTATGAACGCTTTTATCTTGTGGAATGGCATCGGTTGCGCCGTCAAAATAAGCAGCCACCTGATTATAGGTCAAACGTGCTTTGGAATGCATCACCGCAGGGTAGAACTCATAACCTGTGACTTTACCTGCACGTGACAGTTTTAAATCGCAGACCATACACAGACGGTCAACATGTGGATTGAGAGAACACAATCCATTTGATAGTGCTTCTGGCAGCATTGGCAAAACAAAGTGTGGAAAATAAACCGATGTACCACGTTCTTCAGCTTCTTCATTTAAAGGTGAGCCTAAACGGACATAATGGCTCACGTCTGCAATTGCCACGACAACACGGTAACCACCGCCTGCACGCTTCTCTGCATACACGGCATCGTCAAAGTCACGGGCATCTTCGCCATCAATCGTGACGAGTGGTAAGTCACGCAGATCGACACGACATTTGCGATCTTGTTCTGAAGGTTCTTTAAAACTTTCAGCTTCTTTAATGACGGCTTCTGGAAATTCATAAGGCAAACCAAATTCTAAAATGGTTTGCGGAATAATAATTTCAGTGTCAGCTTTGTCCGCCATCGACTGTACAACATGACCTGTCGCTAATTCTTCACGAGTCGGGTAATCATCAATCGCAACTCGCAGCATATCGCCAACTTTGGCATTGGCATGTTCAATCAATTCTTTTTCTAAGGTAATTGGTTGGTGCTGATTTGGATTGCTTGGCTGAATAAAGTATTCACCTTCATGTTCAGCGACTTTACCAATAATTTGTTTGACACGGCGTTGTACGACTTCGGTAATAAAGCCCCAAGCTTTACCTTTACGGTCAACAGAAGTTTGGCGTACTTTAACGCGATCACCATTAAAGACTAGACGTAATTCACGTTCAGGTAATAGTACATCATCCTGACCTGCGATATTTGCCGTACCTAGACCTTTACTATTGATATAGACCGTTGCTTCATGGCTTGGTAAATCGGTTGCAGGTTGGTATTTAAAACCATCTTTCATTAACTGACCGTCGCGAACCATTGCACTTAAACGATGATTCAATGCATCAATACTTTTTTGATCTGGGATATTAAAGTGATCAACTAGTTCTGCATGAGACTGTGCAGTTTTTAATTGTTCTAATGTAGTTAGAATAAGAGTTCGGCTAGGAATAGGATTATCGTAACGTTGCGCTTCTGCTTTTGCTTCGGGATCAACCCAATTTGTAGTCATATCGTTTCATTTCACATCTGGCAGATCGGTTTAGCATAAGTCATTCAAACTTTAACTGCACGTCAAAGATTGCAAGATTCTGTTTATTGTCCAATCTGAATAAAGGAGAGAACACTATATTAACAAGCGTTGAGCTAAAAAATGCCGAAAAAATATAAGAATTGGTTAAAAAACATTTGATTGATTTAAAAAAAAGAGAAAAAAACAGGATCATCCCTTGTGTAATTTGGTTTTAGTTTGTATTATTGCGCTCGTGTTACGGTGAGATGGGTGAGTGGCTGAAACCACATCCCTGCTAAGGATGCGTACGGGTAACTGTACCGAGGGTTCGAATCCCTCTCTCACCGCCACTTTACTTAAAGCGCTCATAGCTCAGCTGGATAGAGCACTTGGCTACGAACTAAGGGGTCGGGAGTTCGAATCTCTCTGAGCGCACCA
>NZ_JANHGP010000009.1:0-34029 GCF_024494585.1 Acinetobacter sp. 5862 | reverse complement strand
CATTGATGACTTTATTCTCGATAAAAATCATCTCCTACCACAGAGAATCTATAAATAATAGTGCGTAAGTCCTATAAACATAAGTTTTATTAATGCAGTTACATCAATGGTCTCATGCCTTGTTCCATCCTGGCGTGATGGAACAAGGTGGTTTAAAACCATTGACTTGGATCATCCACCAACTGATTTAAAACAGGCTGCCACTGACTCTGGATAGTGACAAAGTTCTTCTGTGGCTTATCAAAAACACTGAGTCCCTGCATCGCCAACGTCCCATAGGCACTCCGTTCGGAAATCCATGCCACAGGCTGCTGCTCAATCTTGCTGAAGAACTCCTGAATATCCTTGGAGCTGGCGCTGTTTGGTTTGACCCGATTGGCAATCAGCAGAATCTGAACTTTGCCCTTACGAATCCGTTTAATGTCTTGTAAATGCTTAAGGAAGCGACGGGTACTGTCAATGTCGAAAAACGACGGCTGTAATGGCGTGACAATCGCATGTGCCTCACTAACCAGTTGTTCCGCATGTTCCCCTGAAAGGGCACCAGGCGCATCAATAATCAGGTAGTCCAGATTCTTGGGTGCCTCACCAATCGATTTCTCATGTCGCCAGTCCAGACTCTGAATTTCGGTCGCCGTTTTAGGACGCTGCTTGAGCCATTGTAAGGTGGATTTCTGGTTATCCGCATCGGCTAGCGCAACTTTATAGCCTTTTTGTGATAATGCGGCAGCAAGGGTAATCGCCGTCATGGTCTTGCCACAACCGCCTTTCTGATTTGCAATTAATATGGTTTTCATGAAATTTGCGTTTTAACGAGCCTCTTATATTCCATTCTACCTTAGCATCTTTTTCAGCGTGGTAGGTTACAATTTAGGCTCAGAACAGAGGGAAATTTTATGTCGGTTTGGTTGGCAATGCTGATAGGCGGATGTATTGGTGTGGTGATCACCACCATTATATTATCCAGCACACGCAATGGACGTATTCAGGCGGAATATGAACAATATATTGCTGAACTTGAATTGGCACATAAACAGGCACTGGTTGACGCGCAGAAGCGCAGTGTCAACACCAGCCGCGCGGTATTAAAGGGTAAAATGGCCGAGCAGTTTGCCCCCATTTTGCCTGAGTTCCAGTATCTTCCCAGTGATGCCAAGTTTCTGGGTGACCCCGTGGATTATGTGGTGTTTGATGGCTATACCGACTTCCGTGATGGCGATGGTGATGCCGAAGACATTGAAGTGATCCTGCTGGATATTAAAAGTGGCAGTGCGCGCCTGAGCAAGGGACAGCAGGCTATTGCCCAAGCGATACGTGAGGGACGGGTGCGCTTTGAAACCCTGCGTATTGATTTTAATGATTAATCCGCAATCTCAAAATTGAGCTTTTGTACCCGTGCCATCAGCATCCTTTGTGCAATGCTTGGAATGCCCTCGGCATCAAAATATTGCTTTTCAATAAACTTGAATTTTGCCTGTTGCAGGCTGCGTTCAATGTCCCGATTCAGGTGGCAGCCATCGCCAATACGTTTTTGAATTGGAGTAAGCAAGGTCTGTAAAGACTGGATCTTGACCGAGTTGGGATGTTTCACATGCTCAATTAAATGAAAGATGCCTGTAGGTTTCAGCACTCGATAAATTTCTGCCAGTGCCTGATCCAGTCGGGCAATACTGCACAATGTCCAGGTGGAAACCACATGATCCAAAGACTGGTCAGCAAAAGGCAATTTCTCTGCATGAGCCTGTACATGCCTGACATGGAATGGGGCATGCTGAACCCGTTCAACCGCCAGATGGTAAATGTCTGGATTCGGTTCAAGTGCATACAGTACATCGACATTGCCATAAAATGGAATGTTTAAACCTGTTCCAAAACCAATCTCAAGCACTTCGCCCTCAATCGGCAGCAGCAGTTCACGGCGTTTATCCATCAGGCTGGCGGTTTGCATGACCTGATTGAGCAGGTGCGGGAAAACCCGACGTTGATAAAATTGATAAATCATAGAGTTCCATTCATTGATTTAAAAAAAGGGAGTGGAGTCGTCACAAAAATATGACCAGAGTGCGTTTGACTGTTACCAAAAAAAGCACTTTCTTGCATACTCTAAGCATACTATGAACAGAAGTGATTTTCTAAGTTTTAAGCGTTATTTTTGAGGATGGTCAGCATGAACAAAAGCCTATGGATCAGTTTATGCATGGTGGCTGCAATTGGACAGGCACATGCATCTACCCGTGGTGCGGAATATAATATTGCCAATGGTTTATCGCCTATTTTAAAAGACCAGTCCATCTCTGTGTTGCAGCCTTTTTATGGTAATTTTCGTATCCTCGGTTCAAAGCTTTATCAGGATGATGAACAGGCAAAATTCTCGCCAATTGACTATGCGGTGAGTTGGGGTCTGTTTGCCCAGCCTGAGATTGCACGTAAAATCTCAGTAAATCAATATGACCGCTATTTGAATTGGAAAATAGATAAGCTACCTGTTCCTGCAAATCAAGCCATGCAAATGGTTTCCAATATGCATATTATTCCCGCAAATCCTGAAATTGCCCAGCAAATCAAACAAGTGAAGCGTGGGGATTTGGTGCAGTTGAAAGGTGAGTTGGTTGAGATTCGGGATAAAGATTTGGTTTGGCGATCTTCTTTAACACCTACGGATACGGGTGATGGTGCTTGTGAGTTATTCCGTGTTAATTCAATTCAGTGGATAGAAAAACAAAAAATCTAATCTTGTTGAACAAGAGAGGGTCGTATGACCCTCAATTTTTTATATCACTCGCTAGCCTTTTTAGTTTCTGTCGGTTGAGAACTTTTCCAATGGTGTAGTTGGCTTTGCGCATGTAGATATTCATTTAAATGATCAACTTGTTTGGCCGTATCAGTATTTTCTGTAGTACTCGCTAAGGTACTTTGCTCAAGTACTTTGGCTTGATTATCCCAGTATTCATATAAAAGTCCTTGAATATATCGACCTTGTTCTGTTTTAAGTTCTAACTCTTTCAGCATATTCATTGCCGATTGAACATTATCTGTTTGGCGTTGCTGTTCAAACGCTGGAGTGAGCGTATTGGCTTCTTTCATCTTTGCAAGTTCTATTTCCATGCTATCGCTCATTTCGGTAAAACGACGGTCATAGTCATCTAAAATTGCAATATCATGCGCATCGTCAGCCGTTGTAGGGAACTGTTTAATCGGGATTTGCTTAAGCTGACCAATGGCATCATTAGAATTTTGAGTTTGCTGTTCTTGCTGAGAGGGTGCTTTAGGATCTTTGTTACAAGCACTCAGTAATAGTGTAGAGCTGATCAAGCAACTGAGTGCAATCGTGGTTTTAAATTTAAAGGTCATAGAAACACCTGATTTATTGTTACTTTGCTATTTTTTGGAAATGGTAGGCAAAGGTTGTATAAGGAAAATCAATCTGATCTTGAGCAGTTTGGCCTGTAAAATCAAATACAATTTGTTCAAATCTTGCTTTTAATTGCTGTTGTTGATGTTCTGGCATTGCTGCAATAAAACTCGTGGAAAGTAAGCGTTTGCTGACCACTTGTTCTACTGTGCCTGTATGTTTGAGTTGAAAGGTCTGAAGACCGTTGAATTGAAAGAGCTGTTGTTGCTCAAAAACCTGTTTCCATTTCTCACTATGATAACGTGGTGTATCTGCTTCAAATGGTGCGATTTCATCGGCCAACGCTTTGACCCAGTCAACAGTAATATCACGTTGATTCCAAACCAGTCCAAGATGCCCCGCATGAATTAATACTCGATACATTTCCTTGAGCGTTTCGATATTTGAGAACCAGTGGAAAGATTGGGCACAAATAATGGCGTTAATGGATTCATCCTTCACCAGAAGTTGATCGCTTGAAGTCTGTAGACATTCGACTGTGCTATAGCTTTGCTCCAGTTGTTCTCGCATGGCTGTCACAGGTTCAACGGCAATCACTTTTGCCTGTGTCTGAAGTAGGAAAGGTAAGAATTTGCCAGTCCCTGAACCAAGGTCAATAACAGTGGAATTTTCACCGATTTTGAGCTGATCTTGCAGCCAAACGACGATTTCTGGTGGGTAACTGGGACGAACTTGTTGATACAGTTCAGCCCCTAAACTAAAGCCTTTTTGAGCAGAAGGATGTAAGGATTGTGTCATTTTTTGCGCTTTTTAATCTGTCTTATCTCTATAAAATAAGATACTCCGCAAATAGGGTTTGGCAAAGACATCATTTGATGGCTTTTTGCGACAAGCCTAGGATTAATTTTTCAGTGTGAGCATGGATAAGCAAATAATATTTGAAGATGAACATATTCGCGTTATTTTTTTAAAAGGTTCAAGTGACACTTTAGTGGTTTCGTTTGGCGATTTGATTAGTCGTGCCAAAGGAATGTCAATTAATGCTGAAAAATCACTCATAAAATATCAATACAATGTTATCGGGATTATGCCGAAGCAAAAATCTTGGTTTCCTCAAAGCAGCATGCTTGAAATGCAGCGACAGATTCAGCCGACCTTACAACAGTTTGAGCAGATTGTGGGTTATGGTGGATCAATGGGAGGCTATGCTGCGATTAAATATTCTAATTTATTGAATATGCATAAAATCGTTGCTTTTGTACCACAATATTCGATAGACCCTGATGTGGTTCATGATCGCCGTTATGCAGAATTTTTTGACGCATCTATTCATCAAAATATGCAGATTCAGGCAGATGAAGTGGATTCATCTCGTGAATACATCATTGTCTATGATCCATACTATGCAGAAGATAAAGAACATTTCTTAAAAATACAGCCCCTATTACCAAAGATGCATGTGATTCATTTGCCTTTTACAGGACATGAAGCACTCTCGGTTTTGGCAAGTTCGCAATTACTCAATGATTTTGTTGAGCAACCTTTTGAGATTACTTATTTTTATAAGCGCGTTCGAGAGGTTAAAAAGCAAAGTAAGTTCTACTATCGCCATGTACTAGATGCATTATTGAGCAGGCATCATCAAGCTTTATTGCAAATCTTGCAAAATAACGATTTTGAATTAGATGAGCGTTATTTTGATGCTGTTCTTAAGCAAAAATTGGTTCAACAATTATTTAATCTACAACAGGGTACTGAGCAAAATTTACGGAAGTTAGGTATTCATCCGCATTTTATCCAACAGATGGACAGCTCAGTGCCAACCATTCGCATGATTCAAAATACATGGTTAGTTTTTAATTTAGTCAGCTTAAAGCTAGAGGCTTATAACGCTGAAGCAATTCAGGCGAATCAACAATATTTGCTGCCATTGAAAGCTAGTGCGAATGCTGTTGTTGAACTTGAGTTAAATGCAGAATCTTATGTTTTGACGATGAATGATCGTGGGATTCATAAGTTAGTCAAAGTCGGTGAAGCTTTGGCTTTGGATCAGTCTTTATTGATTTTTAAACGCTATCCTGAATTTTATCAACTCAGTTATAAAAATTTAACTTTGAGTTGTGATGATCATGGGCAGGGACATTTTATTGAAAATCATGCAGATGAGCAGACTAAACTACAATTGATAGACTAAATCACATAATCAAAAGCCCTTTGCTTAAGCAAAGGGCTTTTGACGATGGGTTCAAAAATTAGTTTGTACCCACTTTTGCATTGGTATTTACGTTCGCATTTACACCTAATACTTTCACACCAACATTGGCACCTGTTTGCAGATTTTGTCGATCTGCATTTAAGCCTGTTTTTGCATTTAGAGATGAAGTTTTACCATTCACTTGTGTATTTAAATTCGTTTCCGCATTTAAATTTAATGCTTTAGATTTAGTTTGCTTTTCTTCAATTCGTTTTTTGATGTTGGCCTTTTGGTCAGCAGTAAATCTCTTACCATCATTTGCTTTGTCTACGGTGTAATCACGCGTATTTTTGACAGCCTCACCTGTTTTATTAATAACTTGTGAACTCACATTGGTTGCGACACCAACCGTTTTTTGAGTGGCATTTATACCTGTATCTACAGCTGCATGACCAACATGATGTGCTGCGTGACCTACGCCTTGGGCGGTATTTTTGACTGCACCTGCAACGCCGCTAATCAAGCCACCAGACTGTACATTGACCTGAGCTGAGCCATTGGCATTTACCCCGACGTTTTGTGCAAAAATAGAGGCAGAAGCGAGAATACTTGTTGTCAAGATAGCTGTTTTGATCATTTTCTTCATTGCGATTTCCTTAAGCGATGTACCGTTTGGGGTACTTCATCAACGCAACTGCATCATAGCCAGTAAAAAAGCCGAAATGTATGGATTTCAGCAAAACTTTACAACCAGATTACAGCTTAAAAACACTCTGGAGAGAAATTGTGGAGATGGCAAACTTAGCCACACTGGTCTAAAGCAGTTTGGTTAAAGTGGCTTTTTAACTTCTCAAAGTTCTGTTTTACCTCAGGTTTCTGAATATCAAACACTGTGGTTTTTCGCGTTTTCTGATCTAATACAGGTTTTTCAGTGGTTGCATTGAATAAACGATTCGGCACATATTGAAAGGTTTCAGAAAAAGCCCGACTCAACTGATTGCCTTTAAATTCCCACGATTCCGTGCTCTGACCACCATCAAAATAACCTGTAAACTGGATCGTGCAATGATCCTTATATTTATTTAAGGATGCGGCATTGGTCTTGGTATCGGGTAGGGCATCAATGTTCTGAACCACTTGCAGTTGCTGTAAAGGCTGCTCGGTTTGAGAAGAGAGCGTTGAACACGCGGTAAAGCCAATACTACTGACTAAACAAAGCAAAATGGTTTTAAAAGGCATAACTGTCATTGTTTCATTCATTCCTATAAATTTTGTTCAATCGTATTAATTTGATGATGGCTGACTAAGTTCAGCACGTTCGATTGGCACATTTCCATTATTTGTACCTACTACAGCATCTTTGGTGTCTTGCCATTTTTTAGCAGTATATTGTTTGGCTTTTTCGGTTTGTTCCTGAACAATGACGGATTGTTCAGTCGTGTATTTTTTTGTGGTTTTCCACTTTTCACTCATTTTTTGTGAGGTATTTTCCGATGCACCTTGGATGGATTCACCTAGGTTTTGTAGCCCTTTACCTGTTTTATACAACAATACTCGACCCAGGCTCGGGTTATCACCATAAGGAAGCGTTTTTTCAGTCGTTGTCGTGTTTGCATTTGTGGCTGTTGTATTTTCGGCTGCCCAGAGAGAAGAGGGTGCAAGTAAGGCTGTGCTAATAAATAAAATCTTGGCTTTAGACATGTTAATGATTCCAGTCTTGAGAACGTATTCGACCAGTTTGGTAGTAAATTGATACCAATTCAATGAGGTTTTTGAAATCAGCATTTTCATTCAGAATACGATTAATCGATTGCCAATCGACTTCTGTTCTTCTTCTTGCAGGAAGTAAAATTTCACTTTCAGTCGGATTTTCTGGCGTAAGTAAAATAACGCCAATACCATGCAAAGCCGAAAGCATTCGCAGCTCCTCTTCAACTTCATTTGTTGATATAGATGTTGCTACGAGGTAGCCCTCATTTGCCCAACTGGAATTACTGACTGCTTGGAAGAAGCTACTGCGAATATTGGAGCTGTTGAGTTCTTTTTTGACTTCAAATGACCACAAACGCACATTTTGACCAGAGCCATGTTTAACACAGCTTTTAACGAGTTCATGCCAGTGTTTATCTAAAGGTTGCATGGCAACAATGTCGGGGTGTAACCATTGATTGCCGTTTTGCCCACGAGAGTTTTTAGAGCGTTTTTCATCAATTCTAAGACAATATAAACCGAGTTCTAATTTTAAAAATTCGATAAGAATAGGGTATAAATCATGTTCAGATAAATTCCCTGATTTAATTAGTGGGGTGGTGATTTCAGCATCTTCAATATTTTCTGTTGAAGTTAATTCTTCATTGGCAAAAGATTCAGAGTGTTCGGCTTGATGATTTGGGTCGTACCAATACACACGAGGTCGAGGTTTATCTTGTACATGAATAAACGGTGATAATTTGATAATGCTATTTTTAATAGCACCAATTTCTGTAAATACTTGGCGAATGAGGTCTTCATCAGTATTGAAGCGTGGATTTTGTCGTTTTTCTACATAATCTTCAGGAAATAAAGTAACAATTCCTTCGGCAATTTCTCGAGCTTTAAATTTTTTTAACGGTGATTGTTTTAAAAGCTCAAATACACGCTGTGGTTGAGAAAGTTTGCTCATTATTGCCTCTAAAAATAAACCCCACTAATTTATAGCAGGGTCTATCATATTCATCAATGACTTAACATTAACCCTGCAATACACTTACATCTGCAATCGCTGTGAATAAATCACGCAACTGAGCCAATAAACGTAAACGGTTGGCTTTTAACTCTGCATCATCTGCCATGACCATTACACCTTCAAAGAAGGCATCGATTGGCGCACGAAGTGCAGCAAGCTTAGACAACGCTTCTGTATAGTTACGTGCAGCAAGTAAAGGCTGAACCACTGGTGTCAATGCTTGAAGTTCTGCATAAAGCGCTTTTTCAGCCGCTTCAACCAGATTCGCTTCAACCACAGCCCCTTCAGGCGTTGCTTCTTTTGCAAGAATATTGGCAACACGTTTGTTTGCCGCAGCCAATGCAGCCGCTTCTGGTAAAGTACGGAAATGATTGACCGCAGTCACACGCTTATCAAAATCAAGAGGAGATTTTGGTGCAAGTGCTTGAACCGCTTGAATCACATCAACCGCAACGCCTTGGTCTTCATACTTAGCACGGTAACGACCTTCTAAGAAATCAATGACATCTTGGACTGTCTGGATTGTAGAGTTATCAGAAGTCATTTGTGTCATCACCGTTTGACCTGATACACGACTAATATCATCAATTACTAACTTATATGCAGTAGCTAAGATATCTTTAAGGTTGAAATCCAATTCATTTTCAATGATCAAACGTAAGATACCGATTGCAGAACGGCGTAAAGCAAATGGATCTTTAGAACCTGATGGAACTTGTCCAATTGTGAAAATACCAACAAGCGTATCTAAACGATCTGCAAGCGCAATCGTTGTACCCGTCTTGGTTTGCGGTAATACATCACCAGCAAACTTAGGTAAATACTGCTCACCTAAAGCTTCGGCAACTTCATGATTTTCACCCTCAAGGCGCGCATAATAAGTGCCTGCAATCCCTTGAAGTTCCGGGAATTCACCCACAAGCTCAGAGGTTAAGTCACATTTCGCAAGTAACGCAGCTTTCTCAGCATCAGCAACATTTGCACCCGTAATTGGAGACAATGCCACCGCTAATTTAGCAATACGTTCTGATTTATCCCAAAGTGTGCCTAATTGTGCTTGGAACACCATATTGGCTAATTTTTCTTTACGCGACGCAAGCGGTTGCTTTTGATCTTGTAAGAAGAAGAATTCTGCATCGGACAAACGAGGGCGTACAACTTTCTCATTGCCTTCAATAATTTGAATCGGATCTTTTGACTCAATATTTGAAATAGTAATGAAGTAAGGCTGTAATTTACCTTCGGCATTGATCAAACAGAAATACTTTTGATTGTCCTGCATGGTGGTAATCAAGGCTTCTTGAGGAACAGCTAAATAACGCTCTTCAAAAGTCGCACGTAATGCAACAGGCCATTCAACCAAGCTGGTGACTTCATCAAGTAAGTCCGTTGGAACAATCGCAGTTGCATTGACTTCATCAGCTAACTTTTTCACTTGTTCTTGAATGGTTGCTTGACGTTTTTCGAAGTTCGCAACCACATAAGCTTGTTCTAAAGTCGCCAAATAGTCATTTGCATGCGCCAAAGTCACTGCTTCAGGTGCATGGAAACGGTGACCATAAGTCACATTACCTGCTTTATGATCTTGAATAGTTGCTTCAACCACTTGATCATCTTTCAGCAATACCACCCATTTTACTGGACGTACGAATTCAGTACGGCTTGCCGCTGAACGCATACGTTTTGCGATTGGTAAGTTATCCAATGCAGTTTGTAAAATTTGTGGCAGTAAAACATCAAGGCTTTGACCTTTCACATCTTTCAAAAAGCAAACTTTTTCAACTTTGCCTGCTTGGAACGTCGAAAGTTGATCAACCGTGATACCTTGACCGCGCATAAAGCCTTCAAGTGCTTTGGTCGGTTTGCCTTCAGCATCATAAGCCGCTTGTACAGCAGGGCCGTCAAAACGTTTTTGTGTATCTGCTTGAGCCGCATCGATATCAACAATTTTGAGCGCTAAACGACGTGGTGCAGCATAGGCTTCGATTGCAGCAAAATTTAAGCCTGCATCTTTTAAACCTTTTTCCGTTTCAGCTTTTAAGGCATCACGTAAAGTTTTTAAGCTTTTTGGTGGAAGTTCTTCACAGCCAAGTTCGAATAAAACAGTATGCTTTGTCATTATTTATTCTCCTTCGCTTTTTCAGCTTGGGCTGCTTCTGCTTCAACTTGTGCTTTTAACTGCGCTAATACTTCATCACGTAAATGTGGTTCTGCCATTGGGAAACCGAGTTTCGCACGCGCAGCCACATAACTTTGAGCGATTGAACGCGCTAAGGTACGAACACGTAAAATATAACGTTGACGCTCAGTTACAGAAATCGCACCACGCGCATCTAATAAGTTAAAGCTATGCGATGCTTTAATCACTTGCTCATAAGCAGGAAGTGGAAGTTCAGCTTCCATTAAACGAGCTGCTTCAGCTTCATAGAAATCGAATAATTCAAATAATTTATCGACTGGTGCATATTCGAAGTTATAGGTCGATTGTTCTACTTCATTTTGATGGAATACATCACCATAAGTCACAGTACCGAACTGACCTTTGGTCCAAACAAGATCGTAAACTGAGTCAACACCTTGCAGGTACATCGCAAGACGTTCTAAACCGTATGTGATTTCACCTGTTACTGGGTAACATTCAACACCGCCGACTTGTTGGAAGTAAGTGAATTGAGTCACTTCCATACCATTGAGCCAAACTTCCCAACCTAAGCCCCAAGCGCCAAGTGTTGGAGATTCCCAGTTATCTTCGACGAAACGGATGTCGTGTGTCAGCGTATCAATGCCGATTGCTTTTAATGAATCAAGATAAAGCTGTTGGATATTGTCTGGGTTTGGTTTAAGTACTACTTGGAACTGATAGTAGTGTTGTAAGCGGTTTGGGTTCTCACCATAACGACCATCTTTCGGACGGCGTGAAGGTTGAACATAAGCCGCGTTCCAGGTTTCTGGACCTAATGCGCGTAAGAAAGTTGCAGTGTGGAATGTCCCTGCACCCATTTCCATATCATATGGTTGTAATACGACGCAGCCTTGCTCCGCCCAATAGTTTTGTAGGGCAAGAATTAAGCCCTGAAATGTATCAATATGCGATATAGCACGACTCATGGTGCATCCACTGGAATCAAACAAAAATTGTGGTTAAGTATAAGGATTTTCGGGTGCAGTGCAAAGGATTCAAGCGTTTCAGCGACAAGTTCTGATAATAAATTATTTAAACGCTTTTGTTTAATTTTCGAGTTAATTCAAAACGTACCCAATAGCCGACATATTTTCCCAGTTGGCAAAGTTCTGAATGGAAGACCATTCACATAAACGTCACCTCATGACGCATAACATCTTTACCAATCTTAATTTTCAAATCATGAAATGTTAGCTTTGAAATGATGTTGTCACTGAGGTGTTTGCTATGTCTGATCGCATTCGTGAAAAATTACAAATTCTTGCCGATGCAGCTAAATATGATGTGTCCTGTTCCTCTAGTGGTAGTGACCGTAAGAATAAAGACAAAGGTTTAGGCGATGCCAGTCGGGCAGGGATTTGCCATAGCTATACCGAAGATGGGCGCTGTGTTTCATTGCTGAAAATCTTGTTCAGTAATGTCTGTATTTTTGATTGTGCTTATTGTGTGTCGCGCCGTTCTAATGATGTGAAACGTGCTGCATTTACGGTACAAGAGGTGGTTGATCTGACCATTAATTTTTATCGTCGTAATTATATAGAGGGATTATTCCTTAGCTCAGGTATTTTTAAATCCGCCGACTATACGATGGAACGGATGCTTCAAGTGGTGAAAAAGCTACGTCTCGAAGAAAATTTTAATGGCTATATTCATCTCAAAACTATTCCTGGAGCATCGCCTGAGCTGATTCATGAAGCAGGACTTTATGCAGATCGTATGAGCATTAATCTGGAAATGCCAACTGAGGTCGGATTAAAAGCGTTTGCGCCTGAAAAATCACATCAAGAAGTACAAAAAGACTTGGGGCTAGTGCGAGATCGACTGATTCAACTCAAAGATGAACGCCAGATTATCAAGCATGTGCCAAAATATGTACCCGCAGGGCAGACCACGCAAATGGTGGTCGGCGCACATCAGGAAACTGATCAAGACGTACTTGTGATGGCAGATCGACATTACAAGGAATTTAAACTGAAACGGGTATATTTCTCAGGTTATATTCCAATCAACACAGAAAATAACTATTTACCAGCGGTCGGTTCGGCGCCGCCTTTATTAAGGGAAAATCGGCTTTATCAAAGTGATTGGTTGATGCGTTTTTATGGTTTTGAAGTCAATGAAATCGTCAATGAAAAACACCCACATTTAGATTTGGATGTAGACCCCAAACTGAGTTGGGCGTTGCGTCATCCCGAGCAGTTTCCAGTGGATTTAAATCGTGCTGACTATCGCATGATCCTTCGTGTACCAGGCATCGGCGTAAAGTCAGCCAAGAAAATCGTGCAAGCGCGTCGTTTTGGCAAGATACATACTGATTTATTGAAGCAACTCGGTGTGGCGTATTCACGTGCCCAGTTTTTTATTCGCTGTGAAGACAGTCCACGGTTTCAAAAGGAACTTTCTACGACTGATATTCGTCAGCAAATATTAACGCAGGGTTCATCTAAATACGTTAAACAACTGTCACCTCAGCTGAGTTTAGGATTCTAAACATGCTCAGTGATGGTGTGGTTTATTACTATTTTGATGGCTCTATGGTCGGTTTACTCAACTGCGTATTTCGTGCTTTTCAATTTAAAGAATTCCACGTGCAATTGTGTTTAAACCAAGGCGCACAGCATGGTTTATTTGCCACGGTAGTTGAAATTCCAAATCATGAGCAACATGCAGCACGTGTTTGGTCAGCTTTACAGCAGAAATTGTCGCATTCATCTTTGAAACAATTTTATTTTGCCTATTTATCGGAATCCTTGGATGCCTATCAGCATTTATTTAATTACTGTATCTATGTTTTTCGACATCAACATTCAGTTGAGAAGAATTATTCGCATCCTAGTGTTTTAGCGATTTCACAATGGACGAAAAAGGTGGGACGCGAAAAGCATCGTATGGAAGCATTTGTGCGTTTTAAGAAAACTACAGATGGATTGTTTTTAAGTTTGGTTCGCCCTGATTTTAATGTGCTGCCTTTAATACAGCCGCATTTTAAGCGTCGTTATCAAGATCAACGTTGGTTGATTTATGACGAACAACGCAAATATGGACTGTATTATGACTTACACGAGATTCATGAGGTGTCTTTAGATGCTCATCAGGTTGACCGTAATATCGAAAATGGCGCGAGTCAAAACTTTCAATTAGAATTAGATGAACAAGAAGAATTATATGATCAGCTTTGGAAAGATTATTTCAATAGTATCAATATTAAAGAACGTCAGAATGTGAAATTGCATGTGCAATATTTGCCTAAACGTTATTGGCGATATTTGAATGAAAAATATGTTTAAGGCATTTTTTTGATTATTATTTTAAAAATACCAACATAACAAAAGAACACATTCATGACTAAATTAGTTTTAAAAACAGCAGTATTGATTATGGCTTGTTTGAGTACTTTGGTATTTGCCAAAACGCAAGATAAAGCGATAGATCCTTATAGCCAATGTGTCGATAACACCATTCAACGGCTAAAACTGGGGAATATCAATAATGCTGTGGTGGAGATCTGTAGCACCAGAACCAAAACTTTATATGCAAAGCAGATTGTGCAGGTATTGGATCAAATAAAAAAACAGAGTCAGGAATACAAGCAGCTCGAACGCTATCAGGACATTATGAAATCACAACAGCTCTGGAAAAATTTTGTCGATCAAGAGTGCCGTAATGCTGGTGCTTATATCGGTTCGCCGATGTATGAGTTTTGCCCCATGCAAAAATATGCAGAGCGATTGGAGCAATTGGAGGAGTATTTAAATTAGCCTTGATCAGTTTTCGTTATTATTTAAAACTGTAATTTAAATACATCTTCAGTCTGAGTCGGCGTATACTGCTGCAACCAATAAAACAACCCTATTCCAGCAAGGTGCATTGTGAGCTTAACCCAATCAGACTGGCTAAATTTCTTAAAACCGAATTACAAAGTATTACCTTTCAAAGAACGTTTACTTTCAGGATTTGGTGCGCTTTGTGGTTTAGCAATATCTTCTTTAATCAGTTGGTATGTATTGGGCGGTATGAATGCATGGTATATCGCCCCGATGGGTGCCTCTTCTGTACTGCTTTTTGCAGTTCCGAATAGTCCTTTAGCGCAACCGTGGAATGTTGTGATTGGCAACATATTGGCTGGTTTCATTGGTGTGACATGCACACAGTTATTACCTGATTTAACCTCTGCTTTTAGTGTCGCAGTTGGGTTAGCCATTTTTATGATGATGACAACTGATTCATTGCATCCTCCAAGCGGTGCAGTGGCGATTACCGCGGTTTTAGGCGGTGATGCTGTACATCGTCTAGGCTTTCATTTTGTGCTGTATCCCGTATTACTCAACTCAATTTTACTTTTGTTGATTGCTGTCTTTTTCAATCGTTTGATTGGACGTCATTATCCGATTACAGCGCATGTCAATGAGCGTTCCAAAGACCCGACACCGACACAGAAAGTTTCGATCCAACCTAAAGATATTAAATATGCTTTAGCACACCACACAGAATTATTAGATATTAGTCAGTATGATTTGGAAAAGATCATTTTAGAGGCACAAGAGCATGCCAATGAACGTTTGAATCACTTATTTGTTTGCCAAGATATTATGAGTTGTGATGTGATTAAGCTACATGAAGATGATGATATTCAGCAAGCCTTAGATAAATTCAAAGCGGTAAATTTAATGAGTTTGCCTGTAGTAAATTCAGAGCATAATTTGGTCGGGACACTTGCTTTGTATGAGGTTGTGGAGTGGTTTAAAGGTGCAACAGATCCAAGAAATTCATGGCAACACTACGTCCATCAAATTATGAGTCATCGCGTAGTAACGGTTGATCCGCTACAACCGATTCAAGATCTTATTCCTTATTTTGTAGAAAAATCTTTTAATTATATTCCTGTCGTGGAAAATCAACGTTTGATTGGCATGATTAGTCGTGCGGATATGATCGCTGCGCTTCAACAACAACTCAATCGTCAAAAGCTTCAATCAGAATAAAAAAAAGCTACGGTTGTATTAGGGGGAAATTCAACCGTAGCGACCAAAAGAGGCAAAGAAATTAACGTTTTATGCTTTGGTCTTCATAAACGGTTTTTACGGGCTGATTATAGCCTTGTACATAATCAACGCGACTTTGCTGTTGTTTTGGAATTACTAACCACAAAATCAGGTAAACCAAAATACCAGGGAAAGCTGCGCTCATGAGTGAAATCACTACAAAGATCAAGCGTAATAAATTTGCATTCCAACCAAAACGTTCCGCAATACCGCCCATTACACCAGCGATCATGCTTTGTCGGTTTGAGCGATATAAACCAGAATTGGTCATTTAATTTTTCTCCTAAAATATTTGATACAGCAACAGAATGAGGCTTCATTCATGATAAGTCGCTGTTAATAATGAGATAGGGGTGAACTGGTTTTTTTAAAGTTTAAACAGATGGGAGAATCGTTACGGTGTGTAAAAGGCTGATGGAAAAAACGACAGTATCACCTAAAATGCACCGACTTAAAGCATACTGCTTTGTTAATTTGCTATTTCATTAAGTTACGTCCGCCATAATTACCCATTTGAGGGAATAGACGAATATTCAAATGCTTCCTATATTTTGCAGAACCATCGGATGTTTTTGAAAAAAGTGTGACAACGATGTTGATACTAGAGATTTGTGGATATGCAGTTCAGGTTCTTCTTACAGCATGTTAGTGTAGGATTTTTATTGAGTTTGGGCTTGAGTGCTTGTGATAGCTATCATCCAGATTCAATGAAAACATCAAACCAAGCGCAGCCAACTGGTGATGAAAGTTCTATTCCAGTCATGTTAGATGCTGAGCAAGCACGAACAAGTGCAAGTGAAGGAATGTCACTGACTGAGGTTGCTGGACAAGCAACAGTTCCTCATGTTGCTTCTAAACATATGACGCAACCGACTCAACAAGATATGCAATATGTTGGGCGCTATCATGCGCGTATTCCTTGTACTGATGCATTTGCCGGTTGTGTCAAAGATGAAAAAGAAGCGGAATATATCTTAAATTTATTAGAAGATGGTTCAGTTTATTGGACCAATACCAGTTTCGGGCGTTTGGGTTCAGATCCATCGCGCAATATGGCCAAAATAGAGCGAACCTGTAAGCAGGTGCAATGGCATGTTGAGCCCACAGAACAAGAGATCGTTGTGCGCTGTGATGCGGTGGATGTGAATTTATATTATCGGATCAATCAGGACCAGAATCTTGTGATGGATCTGGATAAAATCTGGAATGGGGATCAGGGCCGCAACCGTAAGTTCTTTAAGGAATATCCATTTCCTAAAAAAGCCTATGTGTTTGAAAAGGCGGAATAGAAAAATGAGTATAAAAAAAGAGCGCATCAAGCGCTCTTTTTTGTCAGTTCCGATTAGTAATCGAAGCTGAAGTGTTCTGGAGCAAGTGAAGTCAAAGTACGTGAAGTCGTTACCATTGATTCTGCGTGACCTTGTGCACGTGGCAATAAACGGTCAAAGTAGAAGTCAGCAACCTTGATTTTTGCTTTATAGAATTCAGGCGTTTCAGCACCGTTGCCTGCTTCCAGTTTCTCAGAAGCAATCACTGCCTGTTGAGCCCAGAAGTAAGCCATCATCACGTAGCCAGAGAACATCAAGAAATCAGCAGAAGCAGAAGATACGATGTCACGGTCTTTACGCGCTGCAAGCATGATGCGAACAGTTAATGTGTTCCATTGAGCGCAAACCTTAGTTAAGTCCCAAGCGAAGCGACGTAAATACTTGTTGCGAGCATGCGCAGCACAGAATTTTAAGATTTCAGCAGTATAGTCACGAACAACTTTACCTTTTGAGCTTAAAAGAACTTTACGACCTAATAAGTCAAGCGCTTGGACACCCGTTGTACCTTCATACAATGTTGAGATACGTGCATCACGTGCGATTTGTTCCATGCCCCATTCTTTGATGAAACCATGACCGCCATATACTTGGATACCATGGTTTGCAGCTTCCAAACCTAATTCAGTCAAGAAACCTTTAAGAATTGGAGTATAGAAACCAAGTTTGTCATCGGCAGCTTCATAAGCAGCTTGATCACCACTTGCCAGCGCATCCGCCATTTTATCTGCAAGTTTGGCAGCGTGATAAATCATTGCACGACCACCTTCAGCTACAGCTTTTTGAGTTAAAAGCATGCGGCGAACGTCTGCGTGGTGAATGATTGCATCAGCAACACGCTCTGGCTCTTTTTTACCAGAAAGTGCGCGCATAGACATACGGTCTTTCGCATAAGGTAACGCACCTTGGAAAGAAAGTTCAGCATGTGCAATACCTTGAACCGCTGTACCAATACGTGCAGTGTTCATGAAAGTAAACATTGCATGCAAACCTTTGTTGATTTCACCAATGAGGTAACCAGTAGCGTTATCGAAGTTCAATACAGCAGTTGCTGAAGCACGGATACCCATTTTGTGTTCGATTGAACCACAAGATACGGTATTACGCTCACCTACACCGCCGTCAGCAGTTGGGATGAACTTAGGCACGATGAATAACGAGATACCACGGGTACCAGCAGGTGCGTCTGGAAGACGCGCAAGTACGATGTGGATAATGTTTTCAGTTAAATCATGCTCACCCGCAGAGATGAAGATTTTAGTACCAGAGATTTTATAAGTACCGTCAGCAGCAGGTTCAGCTTTAGTTTTAACTTGACCTAAGTCTGTACCACATTGAGGTTCCGTTAAGCACATTGTGCCTGACCAAGTACCTTCAACCAGTTTAGGCATATAAGTCGCTTTTTGCTCATCTGTACCAAACTGGATGATGGTGTTCATACAACCTGTACTTAAACCAGGGTACATGGTGAATGACCAGTTTGCAGTACCCATCATTTCAGACTTGATGAGGTTTAAAGACATTGGCAGGCCTTGACCACCAAACTCTTCTGGGTAAGAAAGACCTTGCCAGCCACCCATGACGAACTGGTCATAAGCTTCCTTGAAGCCTTTAGGTGTGGTGACTTCGCCGTTGTTAAAGGTACAGCCTTCTTCATCACCTGACTGGTTCAGTGGAGAAAGTACGTTTTCGCAGTAATCTGCCGCACCTTCAAGAATCATATCAACTGTATCTTTATCAGCATTCTGTCCACTTGCCAAAGTTTGGTAGTGTGCAGGATAATCAAACACTTCATTCATTAAGAAGCGAACATCACGGAGCGGGGCTTTATAAGCTGGCATAATCTTAATCCTGTATTTGAATCGTTTTGGATTATCTGTTTCGATACTTTGATTATTCACAATGGTGATAAAAATACATTGATAAACACTATGGAAAAGACTGTCAGAAAAGCGAATTAATCAGATGAGAGGGGCGTGAAAAAGTCAACTTTTCGCTGCTGTTTGAAACTCATTTTAAATATGAAAATGATTAAATTTACAGTTGTAAATATAATGATATAAGGGTATTTGGTAAAACTATGCGTTTAAAATATTTAACTTTATGTGTATTGGGGTTTAGTCTTTCTGCATGTTCCCAGCATGTCATTAAAACCAATTCTGCTACTGCAAACCTTGAACAGAAAGCCATTAACAGCATCAATGCGATGTATGAATATCCGAGTTACGATTATCGTGGTAAATTTAAAGTTCATCTCGACCTAGATCAAAATAAATCAAATACCTCGTCAGAAAAGGCAACCTTAGATGCAGCACTCAAACAAAAAGTAGATCAATATTTACAAGAGCAAAAGGTTAATTTAAACAGCAAACAGAAGCAGGCACTTTATAATGCTTTGGCACAACAGCCCAAAAGTTCTGGTGGTTCTAAAGCTGATAAATTTGCTCGGATCATAGCCAATATATTGAATGATATGCAATTTGAATATGATGGTTCTGTGCATTATCGTCAGAAAATGGGGTCGTTTAATCTGACAGCACGTTATGAAAAACCAACCTTGTTAGTTCAAGCAAAAGTGCCGATGGTTCTAGATTTAAATAATTATAAGTTTTATATCAATTACTTTGCTTTGATGCCGTATTTGGTGAACAAAGAAAATCAAAATAATTTAGCTTATTTGGATTTTTCAAAATATCAGGCAATGTTTAAGCAAGTGGATTACAAAAAATTTGCAGAGTATGTGAAAGCTTCAAGTGCTGTGTATTACCGTTTAGCTGATCAAAATAACATTCAAGCATTGTCTGTCTCCGCTGCTGATCGAAATTTAGGAGTAGTCGAAAAAATTCGCTTAAAAACATCGATTGAAGAATTAATTTTACAAGCGAATTTGTACAGCAAAGTGAATGAAAAATATTTAATGCAAAGCATTTTAAATATTAAAGAACAAAACTTAGAAAAGCTGATTGCTGATGAAACCAATGCTGTAAGCAAAACCAAGCCTGATGCAGCGGCATCCATATTAGCGAGTAAAGATTCCGCAGATGATGCAAGTGTCGTCAGTCAGCAATTATATCTTTTAGTGAATCAGCACTTTGGTGTTGAAGATGAAGCTGATCCAAAGGTATCCGATGCAGCGCAGCAAGCGATGGATGCTGCCAAAGAAGCTGGGATAGTTGCTGATGATTTAGAATCAGCTGATGCTGCCGCAGATGCAGCTTCTTCCTCAGAAGATGAGCAAGCTTTAACAGAGGCCCAATGTACAGCGCTTCAGAATGTTCAACAGGCTGCTTATGGAGATGCACAGTATTGTGAAAGTATTTACGATATTGATGTTTTTAATGCGAAAAAAGCCGAATCAGGTTTTCTATCTTATGTTGAAAAATTACAAAGCGTAGAAAAAGAATTTGCTGTGTATGATCAAAATCAATTTATTGATGATCAGGCATTTAAAGCGCTATGGATCAAGCATCAGGCTGAGATTGAAGAAACGTTGCCTCCCAAAGACAAACGTAATCCATTTACTATGGATATTGGTTTAGACGCGCAAGGGCGAGCAGTTAAAATTGATTATGATTTGAATTATGCACTCCCTGAACTGAAATCTCGTTTTAATCTTAAAGCAGATATGTTGATTTCCAATTATGGCCAAGCAACGCCAATTGATCAGGCTCAATTGAAACGAGCGAAAACATGGGCTGAAGCAAGTAAAGGTTCAATGTTGGAACAAGCAATCGGCAGTTTCTCAGAGAAACTGGGACAGACTGGCATTCAAGAGCGTTCAGTTGAACCTTATACGTTATCTTTAGAGGATCAACTCAAGGTCATTGCAGAACAGCGATATGATGCAACACATAGTTATGAGCAAACATTTAAAGCGGTATTTATTGCCAAGCTGATAGAAAATAAAGCAGAAATTGCACAACGTTATACAAGTCAGGAATTGCAGGAAATCGCGGCTGTTTATGCCTATTGGTATGCCACAGATGACATCTATAACCCACAAGGTAAGGCGTTGAAGAGCATTGAAGCATTACAGAAGAAACATCATCTTGAGCAAGATGATCAGTTTGATGACAAGTTGGGACAAGCTGTTAATCGTATTGTAAATGATGCGATGCATGGTGATAAAGATCGTCAAGCTTGGAAAAATCTACAAGCTCAATATAGGCAGCCACAGCAGCTATTTGCTCAACAGTATCAAGTTCAATTTGAGCGTGATAATGGAGTTTCGAGTGAGGAAAAACTACTATTAGCACAAACCGCAACGATTTTGGGACAAGTATATGTCGATGCTCGTAAAAATCAGTTATCTGAAAAGAGCATTAAATCATTAAAGATTGAGCATAATGAATTCATTGATTATGAAATCTTTAAAGAAGTGTATTTGAAAATGCTAATGGCAAAATAATTGGCGATTACTTCAAAAGAACCTGCGCAATGCAGGTTCTTTTTTGTTTATTAATTTATAGGTGGATTATAAGAAATCTTTTAATTCAGGTTTGACCCCATTCCAAATAGAAAAAGCTTCAATTGCTTGACCCACCAACATACCAAAACCATCTGTTGATGGAACTTGACGCTCTTGAGCTTGATCCAAAAAGCTTGAAGGTTTGCCATAAGCCATTTCATAAGCATGGTGAAAAACCAAGCATTCAGGAAGCTGTAAAGTATCACCAGTTAAGCTGGCAGAAGTGGCATTGATGACAAAATCAAATTCACCAGCGAGTTGCTCCAAGCTGAGCGCTGAGAGTTGCGCCTGAGGCACGGCATCTTTTAAATCTGAGACCAATTGTTCAGCTCGAGCAAGTGTACGATTGGCAATGACAATCTGCTTTGCACCTGCTTGTACTAAAGGATAAATGACACCACGTGTTGCACCACCAGCACCTAAGATTAAAATGCGACTATTTTTAAGGTCCCAACCTAAGGCTTGAATGGCGGCAACCAAACCCTGACCATCGGTATTATCTCCAAACAGTTTGCCATCTTGCATCCACAAGGTGTTCACAGCTTTGGCAATTTTGGCACGTTCAGTCAGTTGATCACATAAAGCAAATGCCTGCTCTTTAAACGGCACAGTTACATTCATGCCAACACCATTTTGATCGAAGAACGCTTTAACTGCGGATTCGAAACCATCTAGCGGAGCAAGAATTTTTTTATAATTCAAATCAACGCCTGTTTTTGCTGCAAAAGCATGATGCAATTCTGGTGAGCGGGATTGTTCAATCGGATTCCCAATGACAGCAAATTGTTTGGTCATACTTTTATCCAAAGTTGAAAGAGGGGACGGAGGCTATTAAACATATTTGAATGCTTATGCTGAGACAATATACGATAATCTTTAGGTACAAAAAAAGCACCTAAATTCAGGTGCTTTGAATAATTACGGTCAATTATTTATTTAAACTTAACCAATCTCTTGGTTTTAGATAATAATCTGTTAAACGTTTTTCTATTGAGTCGGCATCCCATTCAGGGCGATACGACCAGCCTGCAAGATTCGGTAAACTCACTAAAATGGATTCAATACGTCCACCTGTTTGTAGGCCAAACAGGGTACCTCGATCGTAGACTAAATTATATTCAACATAGCGACCACGACGATACAATTGGAATTCACGCTGAGCTTCGGTGTAAGGCTGTTCACGATGCTTTTCAAAAATAGGCAAGATTGCTTCTAAATAACCATTACCAACGGCTTGAATATATTTAAAGCAAGTTTCGAAGTCCCATTGGTTCAAATCATCAAAGAATAAACCACCTACACCACGTTGTTCATCACGGTGTTTTAAATAGAAATAATCATCACACCATTGCTTATGTTCCGCATAAACCGTGTCACCGAAAGGCTGGCATAAGTCATAAGCGGTTTGATGCCAGTTTTGAATATCTTGATCATCTGGATAGAAAGGAGTTAAGTCAAAGCCACCCCCAAACCACCAAACAGGGTCTTGACCCTCAGGTTCAGCAACAAATAAACGTACATTTGCATGTGAAGTTGGGATATTGGGATTTTTAGGATGAATCACTAAAGAAACGCCCAACGCTTGTGCTTTTGCACCTGCGATTTGAGGATGGCGTTCCGTTGCAGAAGCAGGAAGTCTACTGATGTTGATGTGGGAAAACATCACTCCGCCTTTTTCAATCACGTCACCATTTTGCAGAACACGAGAGCGACCGCCACCACCTTCGGTTCGTTGCCAATCATCAATGATAAACTCAGCAGTGCCACCGCCTGCACGTTCCTGTTGCTCTAGCCCTGCACAAATCCGTGCCTGTAGATCGAGTAAAAACTCGCGAACACGTTGAATATCAGCTGAAGTTGGATGCTGCATTTCAACCTTCTAATCATTAAAAAAGATGGAAGGATATGTACCATGAAATCATAAAAAAAATAAGCTGATTTTGTGATTCAAACTGCAATTAGATGGTTGAACAGCTTAAAGGATCTAATCGATCTAACCATAATTATTCCGACCAAAAGGGTTGGTTGATTTCTTAGGTTAAGCTCAGCAGAATGTATTGATAATGCTTGTTGTTGCAAGCTGAACATCAGATAGGCACGTTATGACTCAAGTTCATTCACTCATTCAAAAATACAATGTTGCAGGACCACGTTACACCAGTTATCCGACTGTTCCTTACTGGCAAGAACAAGATTTTAGTTTGGAAATGTGGAAGCAAACTTTAAAACGGGCATTTGATGAGACAAATACGAGTGAAGGGATTAGTTTATATATCCATTTGCCATTTTGTGAAAGTTTGTGCACTTTTTGTGGTTGTCATAAGCGTGTAACCAAGCGCCATGAAGTGGAACAACCTTATATTCAAGCCGTGTTAAAAGAATGGGAGTTGTACTGCCAGTTGCTTGTCGACAAACCACGGATTAAAGAAATTCATTTGGGCGGAGGAACTCCGACATTTTTCTCTGTACAACACTTGATCGAGTTGATTAATGGGTTATTGGAAAATGCAGATATATGCGATGAATATGAATTTAGTTTCGAAGGGCATCCTAATAATACGACTCGAGAGCATTTACAAGCCCTATATGATCTTGGTTTTCGCCGAGTAAGTTATGGGGTACAGGACTATAACGAAAAAGTTCAGAAAGCAATTCACCGTATTCAACCATTTGCTCATGTACAACAGGTTACAACGTGGGCACGGGAAATTGGCTATACCTCGATTTCACATGACTTGGTCTTTGGTTTACCATTTCAGAACTTGACTGATGTGTTACATACGATTGAACAAACGAATAGTCTAAAGCCAGATCGTTTGGCATTTTATAGCTATGCTCATGTACCTTGGATTAAGGGCAATGGACAGCGTGGTTTTAAAGATCAGGACGTACCTAAAGATGAGTTGAAACGCCAGTTATATGAGGAGGGAAAGAGAAAGCTTTTAGCACAGGGTTATCATGAAATTGGTATGGATCACTTTGCTTTGGAACATGACAAAATGTATCAAGCTTTCCAACAAGAAAATCTGCATCGTAATTTCATGGGGTATACCTCATCAAAAACGCAAGTCATGATTGGCCTAGGTTTGTCTTCAATTAGTGATAGTTGGTACAGCTTTGCGCAAAATGAAAAAACGCTAGAAGATTATTATGCACGTTTAGAGAAGAATGAGATTCCTGTATATCGTGGACATCTATTAACAGAAGAGGATTTAGTCATTCGCCAACATATACTCAATTTAATGTGTCACTTTAGTACTTCATGGCAGAATGAGGCATTGTATTTTCCAGAGTTACCTGAAGTATTAGTACAACTAGAGGAAATGCAGAATGACGGTTTGTTAAAGATAACATCAAAGGATATCCAAGTAACCGAACAAGGCAAAGCATTCGTAAGAAATATTTGCATGGCATTTGATTTACATCTTCGCCGCAAAATACCCAATAACCGTATTTTTTCTATGACGATATAAAACAATCGCTTATTTTTCGAATTATCATGAGCTTGATTGAATCAAGGATGACTTAGAAGTCATCCTTCTGGTAAAGATGATCCATACGCTCACGTTTGGTCTTTAAATATTGTTCATTAAATGGGTTACGACCTACTGTTAACGGTACACGCTCAACCACATTGATGTCTAAATCAGTTAGGGCTTTAAGTTTTAACGGGTTATTCGTAATTAACTTAACTTCTTTAATTTGTAGATGATCCAGCATAATGCTACACATATCATAACGACGCGCATCAGCAGGAAGATTTAACAATAAGTTAGCATCAACTGTATCATGCCCTTGATCTTGTAAAGCATAGGCGCGAATTTTATTCGTTAAACCAATCCCACGACCTTCTTGGCGTAGATATAAAATCACACCTTGACCTGCTTCATTAATCAAACGTTGAGTCGCTTGTAATTGAGGACCACAGTCACACTTTAATGAAGCGAAAGCATCACCTGTTAAGCATTCTGAATGAATACGGACTAAAACAGGTCCTGTTGGGAGAGTTTCTAAACCTTTAGAAAGCGCCACATGTTCTTCGCCTGTTTGAGGGTCTTGAAACACAGAAATATTGAAGTCACCAAAAGCAGTTGGTAGCTTTGATGTTGCAATAAATTCAATCGGCACAGAGAGCTCGCTATGTTAGTAAAAACTGTCAAAGTATAGCTTAATGTGTGAAGATTGAGTGAATTGCAAGTTCTGATTTTTCACATAAGTTTTTCTTTTTCATAGAAAGCACACAATAATGGTTGATAAACAGTGACATAATTCAGGATAATCTGTAAGTCAGTTGTTTAAGATTGGCTTGAGAATGTTCAGCACTACATCATTCGCACATGTGGCTGATTGAAGGTAGATCGTATTTAATTGTATGATTGTCCCCATTTAACCCAGCTTCGGATTTGCCAGGCTTAAAAAGGCTTTGCCACATTATGTTGTATACCGAAATTCCAACTCAACGTCCTGTTACGCCATTGTTAGATGGAATTGATCATCCACAACAATTACGTCAGCTCGAGCAAAGCCAACTCGCACAAGTGGCGGATGAGTTGCGTCAATATATTTTGTATGCGGCAGGGCAAAGCGGTGGCCACTTTGGCGCAAATTTAGGTGTGATTGAACTGACAGTTGCTTTGCACTACTGTTTCAATACACCAGATGATCGTTTAGTTTGGGATGTGGGTCATCAAGCGTATCCACATAAAGTACTGACGGGGCGTCGTGAGCGAATTACTACGATTCGTAGTAAAGATGGTTTAGCTGCTTTCCCTGCGCGTGAAGAATCTGAATTTGATAGCTTTGGTGTAGGACATTCGTCAACAGCAATTTCTGCGGGTCTAGGAATGTCGCTTGCGCGTCGTTATCAAAAAGATCCGTGTGATGTGGTTGCAATTGTTGGTGATGGTGCAATGACAGCAGGTATGGCATTTGAAGCCATGAATGATGCGGTTGCACATGATGCTGATCTGATCGTTGTTTTAAATGATAACGATATGTCGATTTCATGCAGTACTGGCGGTTTTGCAAGACATTTAGCTGCAATTTGGGAAACAGGTCAACTGGTGAATGTCGACGAACATGGTCAAGCCTATGTTCAGCCACATCCGAAGTGGACTTATAACTCACGGTTACATCAATCTGCAACAGATGCTGCGGATAACTTATTTAAAGCGATCGGTTTTGATTATTTTGGGCCATTTGATGGACACAACGTTGAGCAATTAGCACAAGTTTTTAGTGCGCTCAAAAAACGTAAAGGCCCTCGTTTAGTTCATATTTATACCAAAAAGGGTAAAGGGTTTGCGCCTGCTGAAGCAGACCCGATTACCTATCATGCGATTACTAAAATTGCAGCTACAGCATCTGCACCTGCAAAAAAATCACCGCCTAAATACTCGGACGTGTTTGGACAATGGTTATGTGATGAAGCGGCGCAAGATGATCGTTTACTCGCAATCACTCCAGCGATGTGTGAAGGTTCTGGGATGGTTCAGTTTGCAAAGCAATACCCTGAACGTTTCTTTGATGTTGCGATTGCTGAACAACATGCAGTGACTTTAGCAGCGGGTATGGCGTGTGAAGGTTTAAAACCAGTTGTCGCGATTTATTCAACTTTCTTGCAACGTGGTTATGATCAATTGATCCATGATGTTGCCTTGCAAAATCTGGATGTGACTTTCGGGATTGATCGTGCTGGTTTGGTCGGTGAAGATGGTCCGACCCATGCAGGTGCATATGATTATGCCTATATGCGTACTGTACCTAACATGGTGATCATGGCACCAAAAGATGAAAATGAATGTCGCCAGATGTTGCATACGGCATATCACTATAATGGACCAACTGCCGTACGTTATCCACGTGGTGTTGGTACAGGTGCTGAAATTCAACAGCAAATGACTGCTTTAGAAATTGGTAAAGCTGAAATCGTTGCGCAATTTAATCAGGACGCAGATCAGCAGATCAGTATCCTTGCTTTTGGTAGTCGTGTTGCAGCATCAGTTGAAGCAGCAGAATTATTTGCAAGTAAACATTCAGTTGCTGTACGTGTAGTGAATATGCGTTTTGTGAAGCCGTTGGATGAACAAATCATTCGTGATTTAACGCCTCTTACTCAACTGTTTGTAACTGTGGAAGAGCATGCGGTTATGGCGGGTGCGGGAAGTGCAGTAAATGAATTTTTAGCACAAGCTAAAATCATTAAGCCAATTTTAAATCTAGGTTTGCCAGATGCATTTTTACATCAAGCAACTCATCAGCAAATGCTTGCAGATTGTGGTTTAGATGGGCAAGGGATTTTTGCTTCAATTGAGAAAGCTTGGTTATAGATCGCTAACGCTTTGTAAATTAGAAAATAATCTTTCGCAAACTTTTTTTACCTAAAAGCCCTTATATTTGATAGAATATGAGGGCTTTTATGCATTATTCTTTGTCAAAATCTTCAAATTTGTAGTGGGTGTTCAATGGAACCTATGGTGGTTATGGCTGCGCGTGCGGCTCAAACAGTTGGTCAAGAGCTTTTAAAGGCACATCAAAATCGTCATAAACTCGATTTACAAGTTGAAGAAAAAGGCATTGATGGTCCAGTAACGCGTGTTGACCGTTACATCGAACAGCTTACAATTGATACACTTCGCAAAAGCTATAAAAACCATAGCTTCCTTGGTGAAGAGTTTGGTATGCAAGAAGGTAAAGGTCACGATGCAGATTGGTGCTGGGTGATTGATCCTTTAGATGGTACTCAAAACTTTATCAACGGTTTCCCTCATTTCTGTATTTCTATCGCGGTACAACATAAAGGCGTAACTCAGCACGGTGTGATCTATGATCCAGTGCGTGATGAATTATTCTCTGCAAGCCGTGGTCGTGGCGCAGTCATGAACCAACGCCGTATCCGTGTCAATGTTAAAGACTCTTTAGAAAGCACATTCCTTGCGGTAGGTCATCCTTATCGTGCGAAGCGTAACGGTGAAATCGTTTCTTATGCAGAACAACATTTCGCTTCTTTGTTGGCTGTAACTAAATCAGGCGCGCAAATCCGTCGTGGTGGCTCTGCTGCTTTGGATTTAGCTTATGTCGCTGCAGGTCGTTTTGATGGTTTCTTTGAGATTGGTTTAAAACCGTGGGATATTGCTGCGGGTGAGTTGATTGTAAAAGAAGCGGGCGGTGTGGTTGTGGATGCTCGTGGTGGTAATGAATCATTTGATAATGGTCAAGTACTTGCTTGCTCATTGAAAATGTTAAAACCACTGATGCAAACAGTTGTTCCAGCTTGGGGTGAAGCTGCAAAATAATTTGTAGATTTAAATAAAAAAAGCCCTCATTGTTTGAGGGCTTTTTGTTTTCGGGTTAGTGGGGAGTTGGAGTTATGAAGATTATTTATGAGAGTGAGCTATTTTATATAGAAACACACCATGAAATACAGGTAGTTAAAGTTGAAGAGCAAAATATTGATTTTTGGTTAACTGTTAATGGTAAGACATTTTCTGGAAGTGCTTTTACACTCGCCAATATTCAATATTTAATGACTAAGGATAATCGAACGGGTGAGTCTGCTTTTGGTTCCTGCTTTTGGTGTGCGGATATGCTTATCCTTGATCAGATGACTCTTGAGTGCTTGGTAAAAGCAATTACAGATATATTAAATGATGAGTCTTTAGATATGGGGAGGATATTAACTCAAGTTGTTAATTACTATTAATATTTTGCTTTTTTTGTAGCTTGGATACAAATATAAAATGTATCGAAATAGAAAAAACCAATTAAAAAGGGTGACTTTTAAAATTATTCTGCTATAATCCGCCCACGCACTTAAATTCCAGTTCATTACCTGAACATTCAGTTCTATTCATATTAGCGCACGCTGTCCATAGAGAGGACCATATCTTGCGCCCAAATCGCTTAGCGATTCTTCAGGTTGAGGCAGTAATCAAGCGTGCGTTTAGTCCACATCGTCGTTATTCGGATTGCCGCTGAACTTCATCTATTTTCAGCTTGAGTCGCTTTGCCGCTTTTTGCCGATGTCTATTTTTTTGTATTTATTAAAATGGAGCACCCATTAGGGTGAAACTCTCTATGAGCAAAACTTTTGCCGAATTTTCTTTGCACGAAACCTTACAACAAGCCCTAGAAGGTTTAGGTTTTACAAGTCCAACTCCTGTGCAAGAACAAGCGATTCCAGCTGCGTTAGATGGAAAAGATTTATTAGTTTCAAGCCAGACAGGTTCTGGTAAAACTGCAGCATTTTTACTCCCTACATTAAATGCTTTGGCAGGTCAGGAAACTTTTGTGCCATTTAAAGAACGCATGAAAGCTGTGACTCAACCAAGTATCTTGGTTTTATGTCCTACGCGTGAATTGGCTCAACAAGTAAGCCAAGATGCAATTGCATTTGTACGTCATATGAAAGGTGTTCGTATTGCTGCAATTATGGGTGGTATGCCTTTTGGTAAGCAAATTCAACAGCTTAAAGGCGCACAAGTGATTGTTGCAACACCAGGTCGTTTGCTTGACTTAGTAAATCGTCGCCAATTGAAACTTGATAAAGTTGAATCGTTAATCGTCGACGAAGCTGACCGTATGCTTGATCTAGGCTTCTCTGAAGATTTAGAAGCAATTGGCGAGTTAGCTGCAAACCGTAATCAAACATTAATGTTCTCTGCGACTTTTGCTGATCGTATTATTCGTCTTGCTGAACGTATGATGAATGATCCACAACGTATCGCAATTGAAACTGGTCACAGCACTAACACTGATGTAACACAAACATTACATTGGACAGATGGTTTTGAGCATAAGAAAAAATTACTTACTCACTGGTTGTCTGACGAGTCAGTAGATCAAGCTGTTGTCTTTGCAAGCACGCAAGAAGATACAGATATGCTTGCTGAAGAATTGGCTGAAGCAGGTCACTCAGTTGTTGCATTGCATGGTGCTATGCCACAAACTGTTCGTAACCGTCGTTTACGCAGCATCCGTGAAGGTCGTGCAAAAATCTTAGTTGCAACTGACGTAGCAGCACGTGGTTTAGACGTACCAACTATTTCTCACGTGATTAACTTCGGTTTACCGATGAAAAACGAAGATTATGTACACCGTATTGGTCGTACAGGTCGTGCGGGTCGTACAGGTCAAGCGATTACACTTGCGACTTATCGCGAGCGTGGCAAAATCCGTGCTTTAGAAGATTACTTAGATGCACGTTTAAATGTATCTGAAATTGAAGGTTTAGAGCCATCTCCACCTCCTGCTCGTTCAGGTCGTGATGGCGGCGGTCGTGGTCGCGGTGGTCGTGATGGCGGCGGTCGTGGTCGTGGTGGTTTTGGTGGCGGTCGTCGTTTTGAAGGCGAAAGCAATTTTAAACGTCGTGAAGGTGGTGATGATCGTCCACGTCGTAGCTTCGATGATAAACCACGTGGTGAACGTCCATCATTTGGTGGTGAAGATCGTCCACGTCGCGAATTCAATTCTGATCGTCCACGTCGTGAAGGTGGTTTTGAAGACCGTCCACGTCGTAACTTTGATGATAAACCACGTGGTGAACGTCCATCATTTGGTGGTGAAGATCGTCCACGTCGCGAGTTCAATTCAGATCGCCCACGTCGTGAAGGTGGTTTTGAAGATCGTCCAAAGCGTAGTTTTGGTGGTGAAGACCGTCCACGTCGCGAGTTCAATTCAGATCGCCCGCGTCGTGAAGGTGGTTTCAATGATAAACCGCGTTTTGATTCGAATGATGACAACCGTGGTAACCGTGTAGATTACAAACCACGTCGTGAAGGTAGCTTCGGCGACCGTCCAAAGCGCGATTTTGGTGATCGCCCACAACGTGAAGGTGGTTTTGGTGACCGTCCAAAACGTAGTTTCGGTGGTGAAGACCGTCCTAAGCGTAAATTTGGTGAAGATCGTCCAGTACGCGGTACACGTGAAGAAACTTTCGGTGGCGACCGTCGTCGCAAAAACGATTTTTAATCGTTAAAAAACCGATGAAAAGAAGAGCCAGTTATAAAACTGGCTTTTTTATTTAGGATTAGTCATGTAAAATTATAAAAATGTATACTAATTCAAATTTTATAGAAGAAATGAATAAACTTAAACAAAATAAAAGTCTTTTAAGTCAAATATGGTCATTCATTTGTGGTGAAGGGTTGCCATGTCTATTTGTTATTTTAATGCTTTGTAATGGGTTATTTTTTGCATATGCACTTATTGCACGCAATAATACCGATTCTTTGAATGCAAGCTCACAACATGAGTTGAGCACAGAAGTTCATAAAAAGAACAATTACATAAATTAATAATCTTCATACGTAGCATATCAAAATAAAAACAAGCGCTTAATCTTTCAGTGTATAGTATGCGTGCATAAAAAGTGCAGGAATGAATGCCAGTATGAATAACAAATCTCCTCTCGATGCTGAAGCCCTCATTGAAGTTAAAAACTTGAGCTTTAACCGAGGGGAACGCGTCATTTATGATGATGTCAGTCTTAAAATTCGACGTGGTCAAATTACTGCAATTATGGGGCCTTCAGGAACAGGTAAGACCACTTTGCTCCGTTTGATTGGTGGGCAGTTAATCCCTGATCATGGTGAAGTATTGCTCGATGGTAAGAATATTGCAGCCATGTCTCGTCCAGACTTGTTTGCTGCACGCGCACGTATGGGGATGTTATTCCAGAGTGGTGCGTTATTTACTGATATGTCAGTTTATGAAAATGTTGCATTTCCTATTCGTGCGCATACACAATTACCAGAACATTTGATTGCTGAGTTAGTCGCTTTAAAGTTGGAATCGGTTGGGCTACGTGGTGCTGAACCCTTAATGCCATCTGAACTTTCAGGAGGTATGAATCGTCGTGTTGCCTTAGCGCGTGCGATTGCACTTGATCCAGAATTGATTATGTATGATGAGCCATTCGCTGGCCAAGATCCAATTGTTAAAGGTGTTCTAACACGATTGATTCGTTCTTTGCGTGAAGCTTTAGACTTAACAACAATTATTGTCTCGCATGATGTCGCAGAGACATTATCGATTGCTGATTATATTTATGTGGTTGCTGAAGGCAAAATTCAGGGTGAAGGTTCACCTGAGCAGCTACAGGCACATGCTTCCCCATTTGTACGTCAATTTTTAACAGGCTCAGCTGAGGGTCCTGTTGAATATCAATTTACTCATCAAGCATATTTAGATAACGAGGTTCGTGCATGAATACGATTGCCTGGTTAGGTAGACTCGTTATTGAGCGAATAAAGGGGATAGGTGCAGCATCACTTATGCTCATCCAGATTTTATTTTCAGCGCCTTCAAAGGGTGGCTTTCAACGCTTTGTCTATCAAATGCATCGTGTTGGGGTCATGTCTCTGCTGATTATTGCTGTGTCAGGTTTGTTTATTGGCGCTGTCCTTGGCTTACAGATGTATAGCATTTTGGTCACTTTTGGTAGTGAAGCTATGTTAGGGACTGCGATTTCGTTAACTTTGTTACGTGAACTTGCTGCGGTTGTTGCTGCATTACTATTTGCAGGGCGCGCAGGCTCGGCTCTCACTGCCGAAATTGGTTCAATGAAACAGAGTGAACAATTGGCCAGTATGGAAATGATTGGCGTTGATCCACTTCGTCAAATTGTGGCTCCGCGTTTGTGGGCAGGTATTGTGAGTTTGCCGATGTTGACTGTGATTTTTGCAACGATCGGTATCATTGGCGGCAAGTTGGTTGGCGTAGATTTTTTAGGTGCTGATGAAGGTTCTTTCTGGGGGGGTATGCAAAGTACAGTTCAGTTTGGGCATGATATTTTTAATGGCACTATTATTAAAAGCATTGTTTTTGCGCTGATTTGTACATGGGTTGCGGTCTATCAAGGTTATGCTTGTGATCCAACACCAGAGGGTATCGCGACTTCGATGACCAGAACGGTCGTATATTCTTCACTTTGTGTATTAGGTTTTGATTTCGTGTTGACTGCGGTCATGTTCGGAGGGATTTAATGAAATCACGTACTAGTGAGCTGGCCGTAGGTATTTTTGTGATTATCTTCGGTATTGCTCTATTTTTTCTTGCGATGAAAGTTAGTGGTTTAGTGGGTACAAATCTACGTGATAGCTATAGCATGACAGCGCAGTTTGATAACGTAAATGGTTTAAAACCACGAGCAAAGGTGACCATGAGTGGTGTGACCATTGGTCGTGTAGAATCTATTACGCTTGATCCGGTAACACGTTTAGCAACAGTTAAGTTTGATTTGGATGGTAAATTAACCAGCTTTAATACTGAGCAATTAAAAGAAGTGCAGAAAAATGCCTTAGAAGAATTGCGTTATAGCTCAGATTATCAACAAGCTGATGCCGCGAAACAAAAAGCAATGGAACAGCAACTTATCAGTAACATGACCTCCATCACCAGTTTAGATGAGGATGCTTATATTATGGTTGCAACCAATGGCTTACTGGGTGAGAAGTATTTGAAAGTTGTACCAGGTGGTGGGGTGAATTACCTAAAACGTGGTGATGTTGTTTCAAATACCCAAGGTACAATGGATTTAGAAGATTTGATCAGTAAGTTTATTACTGGTGGTGCTGGTAAAGCCACATCAAGCTCAACAACTTCAGAGAGTTCGGCATCGCAGCCAGCTGCTACAGAAGCAGAACCATCATTTGTTGAGTAATTCAGGGCAGAGTAAAACTTGAAGTGCGACATAAACCACCTAATTAATTTAAAGGGTTTATGGAGTATATAAAATTGTCA